>CAIOJS010000001.1 GCA_903858655.1 uncultured bacterium
AACTTTCTATCTAAAAAATAAATAATCAATAGATATTGTAAGTGGAATCGTCTGAATTTTTAATACATAAATACATGAATAGTAAGACATTTATATAATAAGTAAAACATTGAAGTCTTTATAAATTAGAATATACATAAAATCTACTGCATCCTAAGTTGTTGTTCCCGTCAGCTTTCGTTTCCCTCGAAATTATGTTGCATCTGCAGAAAATATGCATCGAATTTTTGATTCCCGGAAATCTTCTAAATATACACAGATTTTTTGCAGGACGATTTCGCGCGAAGACGCATAAAGAAAAGTGAAAAAATCTACGAAAATGCTTGATTCTTTTGTATGCAATAACTTTAAAAATGAAAAGAACAAACTTATTATGTAAAAAGATAATCTTCTCCCTAAAGAAAACATCTATTCACAATTCACTATTATCTATAAATTTCTTTTAGAGCAATCCGAGTTCCAATTTAGCCGCTTCTGTCATCAAATCCTGGCTCCATTCAGGCTCGAAAACTAAGTCCACATAAACGCTTACGACACCTCTGACAGAGGCAGCCGCGTCGCGGACGTTTATGGGCAAGGTTTCTGCCACGGGACAGTTAGGGGAAGTAAGTGTCATCTGTATTGTGACACCGAAATCATCCGATATATCAATATTATAAATCAATCCAAGATCATAAACGTTTACGGGAATTTCGGGGTCATACACATTGCGTAAGTTTTCGATGATTTGCGCCTGAATCGTTTCTTTTGTCATATTTTCTATAAGGTTTCCGTACTTTGCTTTATAAACTAATGCATACAACTTCATTTGTTTTATCATCGCCGAGAGTCCGTTGGAACGAGTTGGGCTTAAATGTTCGCGCAAACCAATCTCGTCAATAAAGTTCATGTCTGCTTCGATGATTTCCGAAGGATTTAATCCCGATAAGGCTCGTATTAAGACGTTCACTATGCCTTTAGTGATAATGGCATCGCTGTCGGCGGTGAAAATCACAGCTCCGTCTTTATACTCTGCGAATAACCACACCTGAGATTGGCATCCGTTGATCAAATAGTTGTCGGTTTTCAAGCGAGAATCAATCAGAGGGAGTGATTTGCCTAGTTCTATTAAAAAATTATACTTATCCATCCAATCCTCGAATAGGCGGAAGTCGGAAATGATAGACTCTGTGTTCTGTTTATAGGTGTTCATTAGCCAAACATTAGGTTTACTTTGTGGAGAGCATCCACAAAAGTGTCAATTTCTTCGATTGTGTTGTAGAGCGCAAACGATGCGCGAATTGTTCCGGGTATTTTATAAAAATCCATGAGCGGTTGCGTGCAATGATGCCCGGTTCTGACCGCAATACCCAGCTTGTCGAGAATTATTCCGGCATCATAAGGATGTATATTTCCCAAGAGGAAAGAAATTACGGATGTTTTTTCGTGTGCAGTGCCATAAATTTTCACGCCCTCAATGGCGGTGAGCTTTGCAGTGGCATATTCCAGCAAGAAATCCTCGTAATTGCGAATGGCATCCAGCCCTATTTCATTCATGAAGGCAATTGCTTCCTTAAGAGCCACCGCGTCGCCAACATTTGGGGTGCCGGCTTCGAATTTATAGGGCAATTCATTAAAAGTGGTCTTCTCGAAGGTAACGGTTTTAATCATTTCACCACCGCCCTGGTAGGGAGGAAGTTCGTCAAGCAGGGTTTCCTTACCGTAAAGCACGCCTATGCCCATGGGAGCATACATTTTATGCGCGGAAAAGCAGTAGAAATCGCAATCCAGAGCTTGTACATCAATTTGCAGATGGGAAATGGCTTGAGCACCGTCAATCAAAACAGGAATATCGTACTTATGTGCCCTTTGAATGACGTTTTTTATATTATTTATGGTGCCCAGAGTGTTGGAAACATGCGTCAAAGCCACCAAACGGCAGTTGTTTTCCAACAATAGTTCCAAATTATCAAGGATGAGGCTGCCGCTATCGTCAATAGGTATCACTTTGAGCGTTGCGCCATGCTCGGCACATGCCATTTGCCACGGTACAATATTTGAATGATGCTCCATAGCAGAGATAAGTACCGTATCGCCCGCGCCGAGGTATCTTTTGCCAAAAGAACTTGCTATTAAATTAATGGATTCGGTGGTGCCGCGCGTGAAAACCACCTCGTAACTATTGCGGGCGTTGATGAAGGTTTGCACAGCCTGCCTGCTCTCCTCGAAAGCCGTAGTTGCTTGCTGACTAAGGTAGTGTACACCACGGTGGATGTTGCTATTTATTGTAGAATAATACTTTTCAAGAATATTTATGACCCTTTGTGGCTTCTGATTGGTCGCTGCGTTGTCGAAATACACCAAAGGTTTGTTGTAAACCGTTTGGTGCAGAATTGGAAACTGCTTTCTGATGTCGTGAACCGTATTTTTATTCAACATGTGCTTATAATTTGCTCATATCTATATCGAAAACCAACTTTTCTTCCTGTTTGCAGTGCACCACACATTGATCGCAGATGGAAAGTTCCCCTTTCAGACGCATTACCATCATGTTGTCTATCCTATCCCTTAGCACGTCAATCGTAATTTTGTTTGCTACCTCCGCCCCAAAGGCATACATGAGCAACATCTTTGCGTTTCGCTCGCAAATGCCTCTGGATTTTAAATAGAAGAGGGCTTCGGGGTCCAATTGTCCAACAGTTGCACCATGAGAACACTTGACGTCGTCCGCATAAATCTCCAGAAAGGGCTTCGTGCTTACGTGTGCGGAGTCCGTAAGCAGAATATTTTTATTCGTAAGAAATGCTACCGTCTTTTGTGCATCACGGTGCACCTGAATATGTCCGTTGAACACGGCAGAAGCATTGTCGTCAATAATTCCTTTAAACAATTCGTAGCTAGACGTATCTTCTGCGATATGATCTATGTAGATTTGGTTCTCAATGTGCTGTTCCTTGTCCATTAAATAGAGTCCGTACACCTTTGCATCCGCTCCCCTGCCACACAAACAAACGCGTGTTTCGTTACGAATGAGTCCCCCATTAAAAGTTAGCGTATTCGTGTTGACTTTACTGTTTTCTTTTTGATGAAAGAACGTATTCGTTATAACATTGCTCAAATGATCTTTGTTCTGCAGCTTATAAAAATCAATTTCAGCGCCTTCATCTACAAAAAACTCCGTTATAGAATTAATAAAGCTCTTTTGGTGATTGATAGAGTCGTCGCAATGTACTAATGTGAGCTTTGCATTTTTGCCCAACACGATTAAATTTCGTGGTTGGAGGAAAATGTTTTCCGAAATGTTGACAATATTTACTATTTGTATGGGTTTCTCCACCACGATGTTGTCGGGAACATAAATAAAGATACCATCTTGCGCAAACATAGTGTTTAGCGCTATGAAGCCGTTATTTTTCACGTCTGCATACTTGCCATAATGTTCTAAAACAAGCTCCGGATGGGTACGAAACACCTCCGCAATGCTGCCAACGATGACTCCATTGGGTAATTGGGTCACGGGAGCTTGTTTATAGACGTACCAACCGTTCAGTTGGGAGAATAAATATGTTTCGAAGTTATGTATTTCGCAACGAAATATCTCTTTCACGTCCACATCGTCCTCAAACGGGGTGAAATAGAAGTTATATTCTTCTGCCAAGGCATCTTTCAGGTTGGTCGAGCGCCATTCCTCCAGTTCTTGAGTAGGATAACCTGCTAACGCGAAGCTTTGCAGAGCTTCAAGGCGCAATGCTGTCAAATAGGGTGAGTCGTTCCTGCATATTTCGGCTTTGTTTTCTTCAAACAAGCGGATGATTTTTTCTTTTTCAGGAACTATAGCGATTGCTTTCATGGTATTATTGATTTTCGAGTTCCTGTTTAATCCAATCATATCCTTTGGATTCCAATTCGTAAGCCAATTCTTTTCCGCCGGATTTCACAATTCTGCCTTCGAACAACACATGCACGAAATCAGGAATGATGTAATCCAACAAACGTTGGTAATGTGTTATGACGATGAACGCATTGTCAGCGCGGCGCAACTTATTGACACCGTTAGCCACAATTTTCAGCGCATCTATGTCCAAACCGGAATCGGTTTCGTCCAAAATTGCCAAAGTTGGCTCCAACATAGACATTTGAAATATCTCGTTACGCTTTTTTTCGCCTCCGCTGAAACCTTCATTCACCGAACGATTGGTTAAGTTGGATTGAATTTCCACCATCTTTTTCTTTTCATCCATTAATCTCAGGAATTCAACAGCGGTGAGTGCCGGCAAATGATTGTATTTGCGATGTTCGTCCACGGCAGTCTTCATAAAATTGGTCATGCTCACTCCGGGTATCTCCACAGGATATTGAAATCCGAGGAAAATGCCCTCGCGTGAACGGTCTTCCACCGCCATGCTCAATAAATCCTTGTCTTTGTAATGTATAGATCCGTCTGTCACAATAAAAACATCCCTGCCTGCGATGACGGATGCCAGTGTACTTTTTCCGGTGCCGTTGGGTCCCATGATAGCATGCACTTCGCCAGCATTTACTAACAAATCCAAACCTTTAATAATCTTTTTATTATTTATAGATACTTTTAAATTCTTTATTTCGAGAAGCGACATAGTTTTTTGTTTATCTGTTTAAATGATATGCGTGTTTTTTTTAGTTTTTAGTAAAACTGCAAAATTACGAAATTATTTTTAGCTTATTTAAAATGAATCAAAAGAAAATAACATGACAAAAAAAAACCGTTGAAAGCCAACGGTTTTTCTACAATGATATTATTGTTTAGCAAGAAGTTTCAGTTTGGCTTCCAACAGGGCTAGTTCCTGTTTTGATTCCTGTATTTTTTTCTCGAACTCATCTTTCAAAAGGCTTGCTTTTTTGGATGATGCTAGGAAACCTATGTTATTTTCCCATAGTTTGATGTCATTGCTCAACATGTTTATCCTTCCTTCAATTTGAACGCGTTCTTTTGAAAGGAACCTTCCTGCGTCAGGCGAATTTTGGATGTTTTCTATCTTACTCTTATAGTTCATAGTACTAACTTCTGAGGAAGATATCTTCAGACGATCCATCAAACTATTTATGGAAGTGCGATACAGACTTTGAATCTTGTCTTTTTGCTCAATTGGCACATGTCCTATCTCCATCCATTCCCTTTGAATACTTTTTAGGGAATCGAGATTCTCACTTTTCTTGTCAGAAACAATATAAGTGTTGATTTTTTCGATGAGGTCTTCTTTCTTCTTCAAATTTTCCTTCTCAATGCCATTGATATTGGAGAAATAAGCAGTTTTATTCTTGAAAAACGCATCGCAAGCAGCCCTGAAACGTCTCCAAATCTTGTCGGAATAACGCTTAGGCACCGGTCCGATACTTTTCCAGTCCTGTTGCAATTTCAAAATGTCTGCTGTGGTTTGTTTCCACGAAGTGCTGTTCGCCATGCCTTCAATTTGGGCACAAATATCAATCTTCAGGTTATAATTGTTTGTTTGTTCGTCTTTCAAACCACCAAAGTGTTCCTTTTTAGTTTCAAAAAACATGTTAACCGCTCCCCGGAATCTCTCCCAGATAAGGTCGTGGAACTTAACAGGTGCCCGCCCGATAGAATCCCATAGTTTTTGCAACTCCAGAACCTCATCTGTTCTCTTTTGCCAGTCTTCTGAGGAAGAAATCTCAACATTGTTGATCTCTTCTATCTTTTCGCACAAAGCAGTTTTAGCAAGTAGGTTACTTTCTTGATCTCCGCTCATCTTATCATAGTATTCCTTGCGTTGCGAATTGATTTTGTCTGAAACATTTTTAAAGCGCTCCCAAATCTCATCCTTCTTGTCGAGCATAACAGGTCCAATCTCTTTCCAATCTTCATGATATTTTTGAAGCAACTTAAAGGATTTAGCAATACTCTTCTCCATGAGGAGCTCTTCCGTCTTTTCGCACAACAGAACTTTTAGTTCTAAGTTCTTTTTAAGGTCTAAATCTTTTAGTTCTTTATTTATTTTTACCTTTTTAAAGAATTCCTCAACCAAGAAATGATAGTTGTTCCACAAACCTTCGATCTCGTTGCGCGGAACCATACCTATTTGTTTCCACTTCTCTTGTAAAAGTTTGAAATCATCGTATGTTTTCTTCAACGACTCCTCTGAGTTAACCAATACTTTGATTTCCTCCAGAATTTGTTTCTTCAGTTGCAGATTATGCGTCTTTTGTTTGTCTTGCTCGTGATCGTCTTTAGTCTTTTTCTCTTTATAAACATCGAAAGCAGCCTTAAAGCGTTCTTCCATCGAATCAACAATGGGAACATACTCTTCTTTAGTGCCGCCGTCTTCTAAATATTTTTCTAAATGGGCTTGTTTCTCTTCTTTTATCTTGTTTAAATAGGAAACTTTGATACCCGACACCATAGCTTTTATCTTTGCGATAGAATCATTCCTTACTAGTTCTTCTAGTTTCAGGATTAATTCTTCTTTTGATAAAACTGTGAAATCAATGTCGTGTTCAATTTCCAATTCATGCTCTTCTTCTTCTGCAATAAAGTCATGCGCTGAAAGCAATTCGTGGCTTTCGTCGCCAACATGCTCAACGAGTTCTTTTATATCAGCCTGTATCGGTTCTGCTTCTTCCTTAATTTCTGAGGCAACGTCTGCTGCTATTTCAGCAACAACCGTTTCCACTTCTTCCGCAACTTCTTCAGATGCGGCTTCCACCATTTCGGGAACTTCAACGATAGCTTCTGCTACCACCTCATGGATTTCTTCTACCACAGCGGTAGTTTCTTCCACAACGGCTTTAACAATGTCTGATACTTCAGCCGCCACTGCTGTTTCCACTGCGGGAATTTCTTCTACAACAGTCTTTACTTCTTCCACTACGGCTTCTATAGCTTCCGTAATATCAGAAACTGTTTCTGTTACCACATCTGCAGCGGTAACATCTTCGGTTTCGATTGCTGTTTCTGCTTCGATAACAGGAATTTCTTCAACAACAGCGTTGGCTTCTGCCAATTTTGTCTCAATAATCCCTGTTCCTTCGACGACATCTTCCACTTTCGTGATTGGAGTGTCTTCCGTTGCCACAATTTCTTCCGTTGATACGGTTTCGAGGGTGTCAGTAGGCTCAACAACAGTGTTGTCTTCAAATGCATGAATATTTTCTTCTTCATGATTTGGTTCTGTCGCGTTCATTTCAACGTTGCCGGAAATTTCAGCGATAGTTTCGGTTTCAATTGCATGTGTATCTTCCGATACGGAGTTCTCATCCTTAATTGTTTCTTCGTTTTCCAAAGGATTCTGATTGAGTTGGTCGTTCATAATAAATAAATTAAATTAGCAGTACCATGACTTTTTACAGAAACGGTAAAGAAGGTTACATTTCTAAATAGTTTGCAAAAATAAAAATAATTTGAATAGGTATTACACTTTTTTAAAAAACATTACACGATTATGATATATAGCATGCATTTCCTTGTTTTTATTTTACAAGCAGATGCACATCACAACGGGGTTTAAATCATTTGTAAAGCCTGTTCTATGTCTTCCATGATGTCGTTCACATCTTCGATTCCCACAGAGAAACGAACCAAGCCATCGGTGATTCCTGCTTTTTCGCGATGTTCTTTAGATATTTTGGAATGTGTCATGGAAGCAGGATGTTGTATCAAAGTCTCTACGCCTCCCAACGATACGGCTAACAATGCCAATTGCACATTATCCATCAATATTTTTCCTGCATCGAGTCCTCCTTTGAGTTCAAAGCTTATCATACAACCCGGTCCGTCCATCTGTTTCTTACCCAACTCATAATTCTGATGCGATTTCAAGCCCGGATATTTCACCCAAGACACTTTGGGATGATTTTCCAAGTATTCGGCGATGATGATAGAACTTTCTTGCGCTCTGTCCATCCTCACCGCAAGCGTTTTCAATCCGCGATGCGCTAAAAATGCCTGATGTGGATCAATATTAAACCCTAAATTAATCATGACAGGGCGAAGTTTATCATAATAGTCTTTTTCTTTTGTTACGATAATGCCTCCAACAATATCAGCATGTCCGTTGATGAATTTTGTCATCGAATGCAGCACGATATCCGCTCCTAAATCCAAAGGACGCTGCAAATATGGACTGCAAAACGTATTATCAACAACTAAAGGGATACCATGTTTGTGTGCAATTTCCGCGGCGGCTTTTATATCTATGATATCCATCGTTGGATTCGCAGGCGTTTCAATATAGAGCATCTTAGTGTTTGGCTTAATCGCTTTCTCAATATTCTCAAGCTTGGAAGCATCAATATACGTAGATTCGATTCCGAACTTCGGGAAGATGGTTTCGATAATGCCTCGTGCGGGACCGTAAATAGCATTGTGGCTAACAATGTGTGCACCATTCGACAACAAAGCCATATAAATGGTACTAACTGCACCCATGCCCGATGATGTGGCGATGCCATCATACCCATTTTCTAAGGAAGCAACAGCTTTTTCGAGTGCACGAATTGTGGGATTGCCTATGCGGGTGTAAATATAACCTTCGGCTTCGCCGGAAAAACATTTGGCACCGTGGTCAGCACTTTCGAAAGAAAAGGTGGAGGTTTGGTAAATCGGAACTATGGCACTTCCATATTGGTCTTTGTGAGCTCCTGCGTGAATGAGTTTGGAGCTGAATCGTAAATTATCTTTTTTCATTAAAATATCTTTTTCTGCAAAAGTATATTTTAAAGTATAACAAAAAAGAAAAACACGAAATAATATTTTTGGTTGGCTGCAAAAATATTACTTAAACTTCTTCACCTGCTTCAGATATTCACTCGAGAAATAGCTATACCATTTGTCGCCCAAAGTGTATTCGCTCACTTTCAGTTTGGCATCGAAGCCCGGATTGGTTTTGTAATCGTTGATGGCTAAGGCACGCGCCAATTCCATTTGTTGGAATTTGGTGGCTTCTTTCTTCATGTTGCGTTGGCGCAAAAGCTTCATCAAATACATGGCATGTTCCAAATCGGCAGCATTGGTAAAATAACTCATCCCGCTGAGCGCGAAACCCGATTCAAAAGAAGCTATATATAAATGTAAAGGTTGATACGTGAATCCAAAGCTCGACATCGTATTTGTCGTGAAGTAATCGCCTAACTTTTTGTAGGCTTCGATGGCACCAAGGTAATTAAAATTCTTCACCATGTCGTTACATTGATTGAACTGTCGTTGGTAGGAAGCCGGTTTCTCCACATTTAGTTTTCCGGTGCGGGCGCTGTTGCCGTTGATGCCGCAATCGGGATTTCTGTCTATGGTTTGCAAAGCTTGGCTGTAGCTATCATCTGCCGTCACATAACTTTTCTCGTTTTCTGCACGGGAGGCTGCCGCAACTTTCGTGTCGTAATCCCTTTGGGCGTTGTCACATTCTTGGCTTAAGATAGATTTTTTCAAAGCATCAATACGCTGCGTTAGTTTGGTATTGTCATAAAGGCTATAGGTGCTTTGGTCGTCCATCACCTGCCGCAGTATGGTGCGGGCATTGGTCAGGTTGTTGACTTTAACCGCATTTTCGGCATCAGCCACATCCAATAGCAACACTTCCGCTTTGGATTTCTTTATCAAATCGGGCAGCAGTTTGTTTTTCGTTACAGGATATTGGTCTTCTATCCCTTTGGCTTTATTGAAATCGTCAAAGGCAGCGCGATAGTTTTTCAATGCCATTTCATCTTTGCCCTTTTGAATGGCGTCGGCATATTGCGCAATGCGTATCTTTTCTTTGATGTCCATGGCAGCCTCATTGGTGCGAATATAGTTCGCGTATTTCTGCTGATATTGAAGGGCATTGTCCACAGCGGTTTCGGCTTCGCTAAAGCGTCTTTGTTCGAAAAGATTTTCGGCGACTGTCGTCTTATCGGAATAGATGCCTTGATGGCAACTGCCACGAATCAATTCGATGGTGTCGTTGCACGCATAGTTGGGCAGGCTTCTGCAAAAGCTTTCTGCTTTGGCAACGGCAGTCAGCGCATCGGCATATTGCCTGTTGGTCAACAAACCATCGGCGATGTTCATGTCGGTCCATTCGATGGCATTGGCAAGACGTTTGGCAGATTGCAGGGTGTAGTCGTCCATGTTTCTGAAACCAAAAAGCTTTTTGATTTCTTGCTTGGCTTCGTCGGTTTTGTTGCTCTCGAAGGCGATGAGTGCCACATAATATTGCGCAGGGGCAAAGTTCGGATTGTAGAACAAGGATTTCTCGAAAGCCGTTTTGGCTTCCAACGTTCTTTTGTTGTTGTAGAAATCTTCGCCGCGGTCGTAAAACAATTGATAGATGATGGAAAGGGTGTGGCTCGCTTGCCTTTGAATGTCGTCAAAGCGTTCGCGAACTTCGTGCAATTTGAATTTCAACTTCAAAGCGTCGTGGTTTTCGATGTGCAATTCGCGCCAAAAGCCTGCATCTTCAATTTGGTCTATCCGAATTTTCATAGCATTGAGCGAAGCTTGGGTTATATCCATGGCGTCAATGCCGTTGGGGTTGATGTCGGAGAGTTGGCGGTTGATGTTGCTCAAATCCACATCGGCAGCGAAATATTGGTCAATATATCCCATACGTTCGCGGAAGCGTTGAAGGGATTCGCGGTCGTAGGAGAATTTGGTGGAGGTGATGTCGAATTTATAATTGTTTTGCGGCAAAGTGTCGGTGAATTGCAGCATCACTTCATTGAACGGGATTTTGAAATCAGCTTTAGGCGGCGTGAAATCAGCCAAGAGGGGACCGTTTTTGCGACTCAGGCGGGCAACGAATTCATATTTGGCAGGCAGCAACACATCGTTCATGGCGAAACCATTGAGGAAGACATCGCCATCCATTTTGATGTTTTGATGATCCACATAGATGGTGAGCAACTTGCCGTCGCGGGTGATTTTCACGCTTTCGTCAACGGTGAAGGTAACTTTGGTTTGAAACACCGGCTTGGGAATATGTTTGGCGATGGCTTCGAGCATTTCGTTGATGATGCGCTGACTTTCGTCGTTGGTATTGGCAAAACTCAACAGATAAGATTTGCTTTGGTCGCTTTGGAAAACGATTTGGTTTTGAGCACCCACTTGCAAGCAAATGGCGAGCATTAATAGAAAAAGGATACGAATTTTCATGGTTAGATTTATTTTATGAGGACAAAAATACGAAATATTCTGATATAGAGGAAAAGATTTTTGATTTCAGGTTTTTGATTTGAGATTTTAGATTTGTGGAGGATTCGGACTATAGCGGGGCTTTTATTATTTCTGAAAAATAAAAATCAATATTTCTACTAAAATATTTTACTCAAATACAACTATTTCACTAAAATAAGTGTCTATCATTTAAACAAAACAAATAAAACCAAACGCCATGAAAAAACAAATCACAATTCTCGCCATCCTCCTGCTGTTTGCAGCAGTGTATTCCTGCAAAAGGGATAAAACCACAGAAGACCCTCCCGCTCAAACCGACAATTACACTTCTACTGCAAATTTCTTTGCAGTGAATGCCACGCCGATGCAAACCTACACTTTTGATGCTGCCACAGGCGGAGTTTTTACTACTGCCAAAGGCACCGTTATTACGGTTCCAGCTAATGCTTTTAAAACACAAACAGGTGGGGCTGTAACCGGAAATGTTACCATTCAATTTAAAGATGTTTACAAAAAGAGTGATATGGTTTTAAATAATCTTACCACACATTGCAGGAATGTTGGACCCATGAAATCAGCCGGTATGTTTTATATAAAAGCAATGCAAGGCGCAAATGTGGTTGGGATGGCTCCTTCTAAAAACATTACGGTAGCGATGCCTGTTAATGGTGTACCTATTGATGCACAAATGCTGCCATTTGTTTTAAAAACGGATACTGTACCTCCTGTTTGGGATTTCAGCCCTGTTGATTCGGTTGTAATCCCTGTTGATACGGGTGATTGGCTTTCTACATCTTATATGTATCATTTTTATAATAACTCAACAAATAATTTAGGCAATTGGAATAATAATGATAATGCAACCTATTTTTCTGCATATTCAAAATCAAATATCACATTAAACCCTCTTGATAATATAACTGATTTCGGCACGCAGTTATATTTGGTATTTACTGGTGTTAACTCAATAATTTATATGCATTATTTGGCTCCAAATTTTCCGTATAATTATGCTCCCATTGGCTTGCCATGCACCGCCGTAGCAGTTGGCGTAAAAGATGGAAAACTTTATTCATCATTTACGCCTATAACAATAAGTAGCAACCTAACCGTCAATTTTTCTTTATCAGAAACTACTACTGATGAATTTAAGACACAATTGTTGGCATTGCTCTAATTTACTTTTATTGCTTATATCTCAACAAAATCAACACTTTAAAAATAATAACCATGAAAAAACAAATTATCATTATCGCCATCCTCCTGCTGATTGTCGTAGCATATTCTTGCAAGAAGAATAAAACAGATGACAATAATCAAACCAACCCGCCCACGAATAACGACAATTACACTTCCACTGCCAATTTCTTTGCGGTGAATGCCACGCCGATGCAAACCTACACTTTCGATGCTTCTATAGGGGGCGTTTTTACTACTGCCAATGGCACCATTATAACAGTTCCGGCTAATGCTTTTAAAACACAAGCAGGAGGAGCAGTGGTGGGCAATGTAACTTTGCAGTTTAAAGATGTGTATAAGAAAAGTGATATGTTACTTAATAATATATCTACAAGTTTAATGTGGAGTGACAAACCATTAAAGTCTGCAGGTATGTTTAATATCAAAGCATTACAAGGAACAGATGAACTAAAAATAGCATCAGGACGCAAAATAATGATTAAACAACCTTTAAATGGTATGCCGGTTGATAATAATATGAATCCTTTTATATTCCAAATTAATTGTGATACTATAAATGGTTGGGTTGCCCCGCCAAATGATTCACTACATTACCCTATTGATTCTGTTTACGTTTCAGCTACCGGTTATGTATTTAGCATGTTTTCGTTCAGTCATGTTGGTACTGAGGGTACTTGGGGCAACACAGATAACGAAACTTTTTTTGCAGCCTATCCAACAACTACTTTAGTTCTGCACTCATTAGATAGTGTAAATACAAATTCAACTGAAATGTTTTTAGTTTTCAGTACGGTTAGTTCAATGGTTCATGTTTACAGATATATGTCTGATTTTCCCGATCCGTGGGCTCCTTTAGGCTTCCAATGTACTGCAGTTGCAATTGGCGTTAAAGGCGGAAAGTTATATTCTTCCTTCACACCCATAACAATTACAGCCAACCTAACAGTGAATTTTTCTTTATCGGAAACAACTACTGCGGATTTTAAAGCGCAATTGGAGGCACTAAATTAATTTATTTCTCGACAATTTTCTCCCTAAAAAATATTCCTTTTAAAAAATATCACTTTAAATACATTGAGGGATAGGGATGTAGGAGCATCCTCCATTGAAGACGGAGTATATTCCATTGAAGACGGACGGGATTCCATGCGTGACGGAGTAGATTCCGTGCATGACGGACGGGATTCCATGCATGACGGACGGGATTCCATGCATGACGGACGGGATTCCATGCATGACGAACGGGATTCCATGCATGACGGACGGGATTCCATGCATGACGGACGGGATTCCATGCATGACGAACGGGATTCCATGCATGACGGACGGGATTCCATGCATGACGGACGGGGTTCCATGCATGACGGAGGGGATTCCATGCGTGACGGAGTATATTCCGTTGATGACAGAGCATCTTAGATTAATGTAGAAGCGTCTTTAGTGGTTATTATTCTAATAATCATAAATGTAGATGCTGTCATTTTGAAATAGCATCGTGGCACGACAACGGCATATTAATAATAAGGATAGCCAATTTTTCCATCTCCGAAATCTTTATTTCGATATTTCTCAAAATAATCATTATTTTTGTTCCCCATTTTGTTTGCTTCGCGAAAAGCCCTCAAAGAACTCAATTCACCAATTTAGCTTCGTCAATGATATTAAAAAATGAAGAATAAAAACACCCAAGTATGACTCAAGGCACACGGAACCCAAAAACTATGGCATCGGAACGCTATGCATGGCTGTTTTATGTGGCGGTGTTTGGCATCTTTTGGGTGTTGGTGAGTCCGTATATTTTGGGTGAGCGCATGTTTATGGACGGGCTGTATTATGCCACCATCTCGCGCAATTTAGCCCACGGCTTGGGCAGTTTTTGGAATCCGCATTTCACCCTCACCCTCTTTCCCGCCTTTCATGAGCATCCGCCTTTGGCTTTCGGCTTGGAGAGTCTGTTTTTTCGCGTCTTGGGCGACAGCATCTATGTGGAAAAACTCTATTCGCTGCTCACCTTGGCGGTGCTCAGTGGGGTGGTGGTCAGCCTTTGGCAAACGATTTCGCGTCAGCGCCATTATGGTTGGATGCCTTTGCTGCTGCTGATTTCGGTGCCTGTGGTGGGTTGGGGCGTGTGCAACAATATGCTCGAAAACACCCTAACAATCTTCACCGCGGCTTCGGTCCTATTTTTCTTCAAAGGCGAAAGCGCCTCGCGATGGGTTTATTTTTTCGTGGCGGGCGTCATGTTGTCTTTGGGCTTTCTCACCAAGGGTTTCGTCGCGTTTTTCCCCCTCAGCTTGCCTTTTATCTATTGGATGATGATGCGCAACAAAAGTTTCGGGAAAATGACAGCCGAAACTGCCATCATGGTGGCTGCGGCTGTGGTGCCCTTGGGGGTGCTTTGCGCTGTGTTTCCCGTGGCGAAAGAGAGTTTGTGGCAGTATTTCCAACAGCAAGTCGTCAAATCGGTGATGACTTTGGCAACGGTTGACTCGCGCTATTATATCCTCGGACAAGTGTTTCTCGAAAGTTTGCCGATGCTGCTCTTGGCGGCAATAGTGTTGGGGATAAGTCGCCTCAAAGGAGTCATAAAAGAAATCGGCAGGAGCCAAATCCGCCTGAGCATGGTGTTTGTGCTGTTGGGCATGACGGGTGTGGTGCCCATCATGATTTCGATGAAACAAAGCGGATTTTATATCATCGCCACCTTCCCCATGTTTGCGCTTGGGTTGTCGGTGTTACTCTATCCTGTGGTGCATCATTTTTTCTTGAAGATACATTTCACCTCGTGGGCAGTCGCTTGGTTGCGAAGCATGGTGTTTGTCCTCCTCATCATCGGTATCGGACTTTCGATGTATCTGCGCAATCATTACACCCGCGATTATGAGCAAATTCAGGATTCAAAAATGATATTGAAAGACATACCCGAAAACGCGACGATAGGTATATGTGATGAATTATACAAGAATTGGGGCGTGCGAGCTTATTTTGCCCGCATGAAAAACGTGAGTTTGGACGACAATTTGAACCACAAACACGATTTCTTTCTGATAAAAACAGCCGTTTGTTTTGATACCCTTGCGGGAGATTATGTCCGTGTAAACTTGAAAACGACGAAATTCAAATTGTATCGGAGGAGATAGTAACTGATGTTACGCAAAAAAGAAAAAACCTTATTTTTCAATCTTTAACCTTAGTAGAAATGATAGCCCCCACACCGCTAACCTTATTACCTTATCTCAGCAGCAATAAGGTAATAAGGTTAATTTCACCTCGCTTCCCTTTTCTACTAAGGTTAAAAAAATAAATAAAATAAGGTTATGTGTAACCTCAGTTAGTAAGATTTGATGGCATTCAATCCCTTTTGCGCATCCCCGTAATCGGGTTTTAGTTTCAATGTCCGTTGGAAAGCGCTACGGGCATTTGCCAAATCGCGTATGGTGAACAGCAAACCGCCATAGTTATACCAATAATCCGCATTGGTGGAATCCAACTGCAAAGCTCTCGTCATGCAGTTTCGCGAAGCATCGAAGTTCTTCAAATCGGCATACACCAAACCCATATTGAACCATGAAGGCGCGAATATACTGTCGAACTGCAACGATTTGGTGTAAGCCGCAATGGCGTCGCTTTTTTTCCCTTGGCGGGATAAATCTTGCCCTTGCAGATAAAAGCCCGATTTCATAAAGTCGAGATTTTGTTTGATGCGCACCTGCGAAGTGGGGTCCACCGTCGCGAAGCGTTTCCAATATTTCCAACAAGTGTCATATTCCGCCAAATAATACCAAGCCGTGCCCAAATCCAACAGATTGTCGGTGTAGTCGGGATAAATGGTATAGGCTTTTTGCAGATATTCCAAAGCCGTTTGCAGGTGTTGTTTCTTGGTCAAAGCGTCTTTTTCGTCTTTTCCTTTGTTGATATAGATATCGCCTATGGATTTGTTCAAGCGTGAACTGTTGGGCGCATTCTTGATGTCGTTCATAAACAGGGTGTCGTTGTTTTTCCAAACCGTATTGCGCGACATGGTTTTGATGCTGAACACAAAAAATATTATCAACAAGGGCACCCAAGCCACTTGCAGACTTCCTTTTGTGCTGCCCATTTTCCGCGAAAGCGTTTCCATCAAAAGCACCAAAGCCACGATGAAGGGCAAGGAGGGCAAAAACAAAAATCGCTCGGCGATGGTGGCTGCCACACCTATTATAATATGACTATAGACCGAAAGCGCACACAAGAAAAACAAGATGCACCAACTCAAAAGGTTCTTGCGTTTGAACAACAGCACGGCTGCGACCAACATGCCCACATACAGCAAAGCTGCCACGATGGGCAACAGACTGAAAAGCGAATATTCATGCGTTTGCGAAAAACTGTAATCGCAGGATTGCGGAAAGGGGAAAATGCACAAGCGAAGATATTGCAACAACACGAAGAGTATGGTGCCATATTTGCCCACGAAAGTCGGTATCTGCAACACGAAATTATCCAAGAAAGCAATTTTTCCTTCGTAGGATGCGATGAACGACCACCGCAGCAAACCAAAAATAGCCATGGGCAGCAAGTAGCCCAAAGAGATGAAAAGGATGTTCTTGGGTTTTTTATCTGTAAAGAAATAAAGCGTCAAAGGGATGACGGGGAGCAAGGTGGCGATGTTTTCTTTGCTCATCAATCCCAAAAGGAAAAGGAAAATACTCACGATAAGCCAAAAGATTTTTTTTGTATCCAAATAACGAAACAATGCCAAAAACGTCAACACAAATCCAAACAAAAAGCTCAGGATTTCGTCCAAACTTTTGATGTTGGCTACCACTTCCGTATGTATGGGATGCGCCAAATATATCAACGTGATGGCTAAAGATATCCATAAAGGTTTATCCTGAAACAGGCGTTTCATCAGAAGGAAAAGAAGCGCCACCGTGAGCGCAAACAGCAACACATGCATCACATGTTGCGCATGAGGATTGATACCGAATAGGGCAAACTCTAAGGCAAAAACCGTTTGCGTGAACGGACGATACGCCCCATAATTCTGCTGATTGAAACCATACATATTCGTGGTGCGCACTATCTCAGGGATACCCTCCAATCCTTTCTTCACGCTATTGTTGAGTTTATAAACCATGTCGTCGTCCAAAGCATATTCGTGCGACATGGTGTTCCCATAGATAAGAAATCCCAAAGCAAACACCAACAGAAAGACCAACATAGTCCACGTGCGATTCAGGGTGGAGGCTGTCCGTGTCAGCATCTTCAGGAGCTTTTCCGAAACCGCTTGCTTTGTTTCCTTTGGAAGCGTTTGCTTCTGTGTTGTTGCTTTGTTTCCCGATGGGCGATTGGTTTTCGTATAGGTTTTGTTCTTCGTGTTCATCCCTTTATTCAAAATCGCTGTATAACAAATATTTTTTTCTGATTTTCTTAAATGCCACCAAGTCGTCGTGCCAACTTGCTCTGATTTCCTCTTCCGAAACGCCGTTGATAATTTGTTGTCGCAGTTTGGCAGTTCCCGCATAGCGGTCGAAATTGGGAGCGAAGAAATCTGTCTTGCCTTTCAATTCTTTATACAGTTCGATGATGGGGAATATATACAACTTGCCGTAGCCTTTGATGAATTCCGCTGCATAGTTGTGGAAATTATAGCCATTGCATTTGATGCCTTCAAAAGGCGGCTTCTTCGACATGCCGTCTATGCTTTTGGGCGTGAACGAAAAACCCGTACTGTCAATCTTCGGATGACCCACCACTTCGAAAGGCGTTGTGGTGCCTCTGCCCACACTGACGCAGGTGCCTTCAAACAAACATAAAGAGGGATACAGATACATAGATTCCATGCTCGGCAGGTTGGGCGAAGGTTTCACAGGCACTTGATACAAGCTGATATGATTGTAATTATACACTGTAACATATTTCAGTTGGCATTGTATCCCATTCGACAACCATTTCTCGCCATTAATCATGCAGGCAAATTCCGCAATCGTCATCCCATGCACTATCGGCACGGGGTGCATCCCAACAAAGGACGTAAACTCTTTCTCCAACACGGGACCATCCACATAATAACCATTCGGATTCGGGCGGTCGAGCACAATAAACAACTTATTATTTTCGGCGCAAGCCTCCATCACATAATGCATCGTTGAGATATAGGTGTAGAAACGGGCACCCACATCTTGTATGTCGAAAATCACCACGTCCACATCTGCCAAGTCGGCAGGCGTCGGTTTTTTATTTTTTCCGTAAAGCGAAACAACGGGTAGTTTCGTAATCTCATCTATGGTGTTGCCCACCGTTTCGCCTGCATCCGCCTTGCCACGAAAGCCATGTTCAGGACAAAACACCTTCTTCACAGCAAAGCCTGCATGAAGCAAACTATCCACCAAATGGGTGTTCCCAATCAGCGAAGTGTGGTTGGCAACCACCGCAATTTTCTTGTTTTTTATCCACGGAAAATAAATATCGGTGCGCTGAGCGCCCACTTTTATATCTTTTGGATAAACATCAACACCGAATATCTGTTTTACATTATTCTGTGCTGCACTATGACCGGCAAATGTCATGATAAAAAATAGCCCCAAAAACAAATTGATTATTCGCATAATTTCAGTAAAAATAAATACTTTTGCAAAGTAAGAAAAAAAAATCGTTTGAACGTACAAATATTTATAGCAAATCACATAATTTCGAAAAATAAAGCCAATTTCTCGAGACCCATCATCCGTATTGCAATTTTGAGCATTGCCTTGGGTGTTGCCGTAATGATTATGTCTGTGGCTATTGTGACGGGTTTTCAGAAAGAAATTCGCAACAAAGTTATTGGTTTTGGTGCTCACATCCAAATCTCCAATTATAACGACAATAATTCTATGGAATCCACTCCCGTGAGCATACATCAAAAGTTTTATCCTTCTATGGAACATCAAAAAGGCATCCGACATATTCAAGTCTATGCCACCAAAGCAGGCATCGTCAAAACGGATGAAGAAATTCAGGGCGTGGTCTTGAAAGGCATCGGCACCGATTATGATTGGTCCTTTTTCCAGAACCGCATCATCAAAGGCAACAAATTCCAAGTGAGCGACACAGGAAAATCCAACGACATACTCATTTCTGAATATCTCGCCACGCAATTGAAGTTAGATACAGGTCAACACCTGCTGATGTATTTCATCAACAAAGATGCGCTACAGCCGAGCGTGCGCAAATTCAAAATCTGCGGCATCTACAACACGGGCTTGGAAGAATTCGACAAAATGTATGTCTTGGGCGACATCAAACATATCCAACGCCTCAACAATTGGGACTCCACCCAAGTTGGCGGCTTCGAAATTCTGATTGATAACTTCAACGATTTAGACAAAATCACCAAAGACGTCTATCAGCAGATAGACTACAACCTCAATTGCAGCAGCATCAAACAGCAGTATCCACAAATCTTCGATTGGCTCAGCTTTCAGGATGTCAATGTAACCATCATTCTTATTATGATGGTCATCGTAGCCGCCATCAACATGATTTCGGCTTTGCTTATTTTGATAATCGAAAAAACCAAACTCATCGGCATCCTCAAAGCCCTCGGCATGAACAATTGGGGCATCCGCAAAATATTTCTCCTCAATGCATCCTATCTCATCATCCGCGGATTAATTTGGGGCAATATTATTGCGCTTACCTTGAGCTACATCCAACTGCGCTTCGGCATCATCAAACTCAGCCCCGCCGACTATTATGTCAGTCAGGTGCCCATCAACCTCAATCTTTTCCATCTGTTGCTTATCAACGCAGGCACCATCCTCGTTTGTGTCCTCGTGCTCATCATCCCCACCTATATCGTCACCAAAATTTCACCCGTAAAAGCCATCCGATTTAGTTAAAAAAACATATTGCTGCCCTTGCTATTCAAAAAATTCGTAATTTTATCGCTCAATTCTTCATAACCATATTAAACATCCAAAGATATGCCTAAAAAAGCCAAACCAACCGAAAAAATCTATTACACCATTGGTGAAGTTGCCAAAATATTTGATGTGAATCAGTCCCTCATTCGCTATTGGGAAAAAGAATTTGACATCCTCAAACCCTACCGTAACAAGAAAGGCAACCGCCTGTTCACCAAAGCCGACATGGACAACCTCTATGTCATTTTTCATCTGATGAAAGAACGCGGCTTCACAATTAAAGGCGCCAAAAACAAAATGAACGAAAACAAATCCGACACCATCGAGAACGTTGAAATCGTAGCTTCTTTAAACAAAATAAAGAGCTTTTTGTTGGAGTTGAAGGAAGAGTTGTGATTTTTTTATATCTTTGTTTTTTTATATTTTGATTTAAGATGAACAGTAAGCAGATAATTGACCAAATAAGCAAATCCATTCACGCAAAAGATCCAATGGCAGAAGCCTTTCTATTTGGTTCGCGGGCGCGTGGCGATAACCAAATAGAATCCGATTGGGATATTCTTATATTGGTTGACAACTCCAAAGTAACTAATGAAATTGAAGATAGCTTCCGAGATGATTTATATAATTTAGAATTAGAATCAGGGCAAATTATCTCCACTTTTATTTACGCTAAGGATTTTTGGAACACTACATTGTCATTTTCTCCTTTATATCAAAACATAAAGAAGGAAGGAATTAGGCTATGATTATTGAAAATCGGGAAGATTATATCCTTTATCGTTTCCAACGTGCCATTGAATCTTATGAGGAAGCACTGATATTGGCAGATAATAAGCGTTGGAATGCTGTGGTAAATCGCTTGTATTATTCCTGCTTCTATGCCGTTATTGCACTTTTAATTAAGAATAATATTGAAACGAAAAGCCATGATGGAGCGAGAACTCAGTTTGGAGCGAATTTTATCAAAACAGGACAAGTTGATAAGAAGTATGGGAAATTATTTTCAAAGCTTTTTGATTATAGACAAAAAGGTGACTATGGAGATTTATATGAGTATGATGAAGTAATGGTGATGCCATTGATTGTGGAGGTGAAGGAATTTTTATCTGCCTGAGGAATAAAAGTTAAGGAATAAGCTAATGTAATTTTTACTCTTCAAGAAACTTTTCTTGATCCCGAGCTTGTTTCGCGGTCACCCCTGAAAGTTTCGCGGTCGCCCCAAAAAGTGCCTTACAGCACCTAGAATACGCTAAAGGTCTTTAAAAAATCTTCTTCAGATAAAATGTAAAGAATACTAAAGTAGTTGAAAATTAATCCATCTTCTTCGGAAAGAAATCCCTATTCCGATAAATCACTATGGTTTGATTGTTGTTGCGCGGATTCTTCCGAATTATATGATAGTACAAAAAGTTTTCAGGCGGTAAGTCTGTTTAGTTGTAAAATTCCTTACAAAACAATTTTATTTCTTCTTTTGAATTTAATTTGAGAAAATAAAAAGGGATAAAGGACACTCCAAATTGCAACGGTAGAAACCACCAATCGGTCTCCTGCCCAATAAGATAATCCTGAAGAATACAGCACGTAAAATAGTATTATACCTGTTATAAGAATATAATGAGATTGATAATTGTTTCTTCTAAGCCAAACAATTAAATAAATTAACCAAAGCACAGTGAATATTAAATGAAGTAAAAACATAAAATTTGTGTTGATGTTTTCTGTCCATTTGTAAAGCCTATGATTAGTTTTATTGTTTATATATGGATTGCCTGAGCCTAGGTTTTCATAGATATTTTTCCATAACACTCTTATAGTACCTCGAGGGTGGCTTAATATATATCTTTCAATT
>CAIOJS010000002.1 GCA_903858655.1 uncultured bacterium
CCATTGGCCATTTCGAATAAACCTGTCTTGAGCAGCAATAAAACGAAGGGCGGAAAGCATAAGACCGATGGTAAGTTCTGCAACAGCTTCCGTAAGAACACCAGGTGTTCTGAAAACAAGGATATTCATCGCTGCCGCGGAATCCCTGTCTATATTTTCCCAACCAACACCGACGCGTGAAATAACTCTCAGATACCCCCTTGCCTGCTCAAGCTCTGTTCTACCGATCAACTCCGTACCTGCCAAAATTCCCACCGGCTGATGTTCTTTAATCAAAGCGATGAGCTCTTCAGAATTCAATTTTCTCTTTAGCACATTTGAAACACAGACCAAATTCTGTTGTTTCAAAGTCTCGATTAACTCCGGAGATTCATCGGCAAACGTTGATGTTGTAGATAAAATTTTATTCATTGTGCTGTGTCTTTGAAATCCTGTTTATTTATTTGCATGGATAACTTTATCGAAGATTTCCTGCATGCACATTAGCAAACCCTGTCCCATGTCTGTATAATATGCCTTGGAATATTTCTTCCCAACCTTCGGAATGAATGTGTAAGGCGTAATACTATAATGATCCATGGGGTCATCAGATTTTGGTTTAATGTATTCAATGACAACATCCTTTTTCAACATCTCTTTGATCATAATAAAAAGTTCCTTAACCTTCATCGGATAGTGGCCGGTAATTGTTATGTGTTCGTTTTTGAACGTTTCCGACAAAATTTCGACACTGTTCTGGGCTGCATCCAAAATATGGACGTATTCCCTTACTTCTTCACCATTCCCATAATAAGTGATTTTGTTTTCCGTCATGGCTTGTTTAATAAAGCGGTAAACACTATTTTTATCATCCGTTCTTGCACCGTACAAGGTTCCATATCTTAGGATGGTATAGTCCAGCCCGTATTGCTTCTGGTACGTTTCTACATAATTCTCACAAGCAGATTTGCTGCATTTATAAAATGAGCCTGAATCACTGTAAACGTAGATGGTGCTGGCGAACACAAAACGCTTTACCCCCGCCCGCATCGCAGCTTCCAACAAGATTGCATTTCCAAGGATATTATACTTTACTGTTTCAATCGGCTTACACGAAGCTTCATCAATATCAGCAATGCCGGCAAAATTATAGACGGCATCAATGCCTTCTATTGCTTTAGTCACGCAAACAGTATCAAGTATGTCACCGATAATCATTTCCTGCGTTGGCTTTAAATACTTCGAGGCCTCCAAATCGTAGATCCTGACATGGTGATCAGCATCACTCAACGCATCACAAACATGGCTACCTAAAAACCCGGACCCACCAAAAACAGTGACTTTCATAGTTTATTTCCTTACAATTTCTCTTGTTATAGATTTGCTAATGAAATCAGTCTTTCCCTGAAACGATTTATGCTACTTTCATCTGTTTTCTCAAAATATTTCTCTTGTAACTTTTGGCCATAATATCCAAAACGAGTATAACTATCTTCCCCCATATTTTGATAGAATAATATATTTTTCAAAAGATCTTCAGCCGTATAGCAAATTTTTAACATTTCATCTGGCACGAGTGAAATTACCGGATTATGAGTCAATTCTGTAAGACTGCCAACTATGATTACTGGAATTCCTTTAGATAGCGATTCTAAAACTGTACTGGAAGATGAAGAGACAAATACACAGGCATTTCTCAAAGCCGAGCTAAGATCTCCTTCATGATAATAAAATCTATCTCTAATATTTTTTGAATCAAGAAATTCAAAGATTTCTCCACAATTAGAAGAAGGATGAAACTTTATTAGACACTTAATTTCCCTATCAGATATTTTGATTGTTTCTTGAGCAAGATTGAGAATTTCAAGTGCTTTTGGTGTAACTAAAGGTAATGCAATCACTACATGACCTCTCTTGCTTGCATTTTTGTCTGGTACATACCGTATATGTTGATATCCTAATGCTGGAACGACACATGTTTTTAACCCGCTATTGTAATACTTCACATATTTTTCTGCTTCCCTACCAATAACTCCCACAACGTCCGGTATTACTCTTGCGGCATCTTCAATTTTTGTTGGCTGCAAATGCATCCCATAATCTGAAAAATATGGTACTTCATACCCGAAGATTGGTGCAGACTGATATGTGTGGCGGAATCCCATATTCTGCGCCTTGTCCACGATCTGGTTTTCAAACCAATCCATGATTCCTTGAATTTTTATCGAACATTCTTTTAATCTTTTTGGTAATCTATAATTGAGCAACGCATTGATTCGTCCGACAATATTTTCAAACAAGTGTTCATTCCATATTGGTGAAATTTCGATTGACCGAAAGGGAAGCATTTTTCGTTTGAAAGGTGATAACCTAAATATATGACCAATAGACCAAAGGTAATCATATAATCTCAAGAAATCTTCTCTAATAATAAAGGGAGGATCATTTTGCCGCATCGATTGATAAGTCTTTGTATAATCATCTATATCAATGAATGTAGGCAAGTAAACCCAATCAAATTTTATCAGATCCGTGAGATTGGTATAATGCCTACTTTCAAAACTTCCACCATTAAAACTATTCGGAAAAACAAATGAATCAATGATCCAATTATTCCTTTTCAAATTTAAGGTATAGTTTCGGTTTCGTGTCTTTTGGGCTGCGCGATGTTTCTTGAAGTCTTTAAATAATCCATAAACAATGGATCCCACTATTTTGATATGCCGTTGCCTCATAATCAGGGACTTCACACACTCGTTTTTATTAACTCTCGTTTTCCAAAGTTCAGTAATGGATATTTTTATCTGACTGCCAC
>CAIOJS010000003.1 GCA_903858655.1 uncultured bacterium
ATGCTCAAATAACTTTCATAGTTTACCATACTTACCTCGAAGTGATGGAAGGAAATCCACCAAACCGTACCGTATTATTATGTGCAGCACACCCATTAGGACCAATGATAGAATGGTCACATCTATCCTCTAAAACTAGTGGGTATTCACCACTCATCATTGAAGGTCTTCCAGAAGGAGGCCAACCACATTCAGGAGTCCTATATTTCCATCTACAAAAGTTTCGGCTGTAATTGCACAATGGAAGTTCCAATGACATAATATTAAAACGTGATTCAAGCTTGAATGATACAACAGAATTACTTATGGAAGTTGAATCTACATACATACTTTCCTCTAAGCAATATTGTCTTCCGTATTCATCCCCTAAAAACTGTCCAAATGTGGTTAAATGGGTGACACGATTTCCACGAATACCATCAGCTTCTTGTACAATATTGCCCAACATTCTATTGACATTTGCAACGGCAACATTCATATTTATAATTTCACCATCAATTGAAGACCCCATAGGAGTCAAACTAAAAGGAAACTTTTTGTATGTGACAGGAAAATCACCACCATTTGAAGAATCAGGAAAGTAAAAAGGAACATCCACATTTGTCATTGCAAGACACAAATACTTAGATACTCGTATTCGGTCAACATAATTCAACTTTATTTTGAAATCAACTTCACCACTTATAGTAACATATGGAATTTCACCTGAATAGATGGATTCAATTTTTCTGCGAGTTCCTATATTATTACCATTTTCAAATGATGCTATCCATATTTCACCACTAATAGGTCTGCTTACGAAATCAGGAGAATCCTTTGTCAATCTTTCAGCAAGAGCGTCAGTAATGGAAAACTTGTTTTTTATTTCTTGGTCGTTATTCCATGGAATAATTGGTGAAACATATGAAGGACTTATTTCCACTGCAACCAAATGCACTGGAGTATTTGTCTGCTTTAAAACTTCACGTAAAAAATCTTCTTTTACACGTTTCATAATGCACCAATATCTTCTTTAAACTCAATGGGGGACTTCCATACATAGGGCAATTCTAGTGAGCGTGTTAGTTCATCATTAGTAAAGCGAACTTTGAAAGCTTTTTGAATGTGTGCTCCTGTAACATATCCGTATACTGAATCAGCCACATCAACATAATAAGGACTCACAACTGTCCCTGACCCACCAATGGAAGTTACATATGTAACCATTTGAGTAGTAGACATTCCAGGAGATAATTACCAACGGTCACATATGAATAGGAAATTTCCCTGTTCTCCACGTACAGCAGAAAATCCTAATGATGCAGGATTAATATTACCAAAAAATATACGTTTGGGAATTCCCACTACAATGGAAGTGCCTAACACGTATTCTAATTCCCAACTGGGAATGTAAAAGTTATCAAAGGCACCTTTACATGTGTTGAAAAAAGTCAGCACTTCGTCCTCAAACTTTTGTCTGGTTTCTGGAGAGTACATAGAAATATTAAAATTAAATTTCCATGTACCACAAGGTCGTTGCCACATGGATTGACGTTGCTCAATACCATTTTCCATTTCACTTACTAAGGTACGATATTTTTGTACGGTTTCATATCCAAATAAATGAGGCATCCATTTGAAAATTTCATCCGACATAATAATTATCCTTTCCGTAATGTATTACGTACAATACTATTATGTGTATATGAATTAACAATACTATGAGCTATGGCTTTACGGGATGGTTCTTGTGCCAACATATCAGCAAAACTCTTTGCATCATTTGC
>CAIOJS010000004.1 GCA_903858655.1 uncultured bacterium
AATATATTATATTTTTACATAATATCTATCATACCGTAATTATTTATAATATAATTATATTATTATAATATCTACTATATAGTTTATTATAATTTCATCAACTAATATTACATTCAATTATCACACTCATATTACTAAATATATAATTATCCATTGACATTAATATATTACTATCCTAATATATTGATATGGGATTGGCGGACGAAGTAAAAAAACTACGGGAACGTCACAGGCTTACGAAAGCAGAATTTGCCGGCAGTCTTGGCCTATCTCCCATGTATGTGACGCTTCTCGAAAGGACACCAAGCAAAAGAAAGTTCATCCCATCAGTTAAAGTCATTCGGAAAATTGCTGAACTGTTCACATTTGGCGAAGAAGAACGGATCGTTACAGAACGAAAACTTCTGCTTGAATTAGCCAAGCTGAAAGCCCCGGATGAGATTGCCTCGTATTTTGAAAATACCGACAAAGAAGAAAGATTATATTATGGGGAAAGCATGCCCCTTGTTTTTATCGAAAAATTACGAAAAGATGCTAAGTGTTTGGAAGATTCTGACAAAAAAGCAATAAATAAAATGTTAAAAAAATCCGGAATAACGCAAAATGAATTTGAAGCACTCAAGCAGTGCAAATACACAGTGAATAGGCAAAAAGTGATAGCTCTTGCCATTGCTTTAAAACAGCCCGTTGAGGAATATCTGCTTTTAGCGGATTATCTCCCTGACAACATTAAAAATTTATCTAAAAATAAGAAATGGGCAACTATGTTAGGCTCATTCGCCGATCTCTCTCCCGAAACAATCGATCAAATGATCGATATTATACAGAATATCATCAGCATGTATAAAAAAGGGGGAGGTTATTGTGACGGTAAATGAGGACTTTATACGGGACAAGGCGTTAAAACTTTTGGAAAACCTCTTTGGCAGCGACATTCCGCTACCGGTAGATCTCAGAATCGTATCCAAAGCGGTCAATGCATATGTATATTGTGCCGAAATGCCTGTCGATGTAAGCGGATTTGTTTACCCACCCGACGGTGATGTTGATAAATTTCTCATCGGCGTCAATTCCGCGAAGTCGAGGACGCATCAACATTTTACTGTGGCACATGAAATATGGCACATCATCAATGAAGGTTATGGCAGAATGATCACATTATCTTCCGTTATAAATGCTGTCGCAAATACTTCATATAATCTGCGCCGGTTTGAGCGACAGGCAAATATATTTGCATCCGAACTACTCATGCCATCATTTCTTATAAAATATTTTGTGGAGAAAGGTTTAATAAATCTACCTGATTTGTGTAAAAGCTTCGGCGTATCAGCACATGTAATGGAGATAAGACTTTTCAAAGAGCTGGGGTACAGCAAAAACTATTTTTATTCATGATGATTTATTTTTTCTCCTAAAAAACCTCTGAGTCTCGCTGTCTTCCTCCAATAGTTTTGGGCAAACAGAAGTGTACTCGCTTTCAAATCTGCATCATGCCCATTCGAGGGAGCTTATTGTTAACCGAAATGTGCAAGCACCTGGCGGCTTGCTTTCTGTAATAGTAGAGTACGGCTGTGCTTCCTCAATAAAATGGATTTTTGCATAGAGTAAAAGACTGCATGTGGTAATTGATATCCTCTGAAGATTTAACCCTGTCGTAAAAATAGTCTGTTGGTATGGTCATACACATTTAAAGATATGCTTTGTTGTTGAAAAAATATGATTTGGTGAGTAAAAAACCCACACCAAAAACTGATTTTAAAAGTCCATGATATCAGATACTTACAAAACACAAAAACCTGAGGATAAAACTAATGTTTTATGTGCGATATGATTAGGTTGTGATGATGGAGGAGGGTGTCAGAAGAAGTGTTGACTAACGCAGGCAAAACATGCTTGACAGGTCAGGGTTTTCATCTTGCCAAGAGATACCGACCATGTTACGTATATCTTCGAGGTGCACCATGAATTCCAAGTTGTGGAAGGCAAAAGCAAAGGCCCTTAAGGAAGAAGTATATGCACTTTCTTTGGCAGCCAGAGATTCGAGAGTTCCCTGGTATGCGAAGGTATTTGCCGTTTTTATAATGGGTTATATCCTGAGCCCAATTGACCTCATTCCCGACTTTATCCCGGTCATCGGCTATATTGATGACTTCATGCTTGTTCCTGCGGCAATCATTCTCCTCATTAAGATGATTCCAAAAGAGGTCATGGAGGAATGCAGAGAAAAGGCACAATCTCATCATGGCCGCATGAAAGGAAAACACTGGGTAGCCGCGTCCATCATTATCTTAATCTGGCTTATTTCGATTTATATCACCATAAGGATTGTCTCCCACCTTTTCTTGAGATGGAAAGAGCCTTAATGATTGCAACATGGCGCGTTGTGCTTTCCGCCAATAAGAGGCTTCCTTCTGCGTATAAAACATTAGTTTTATCATCAGGGTTTTCCCATCTTGTAACATACTAATAATATAACAATTATTGTTTGCATTTTTAATAAGGTTTTTTGCTCACTCCTAACATTATATTGCAGGTTTTGTGTGGGGTAACTGCGGATGAAGGCAAAATCATCATGGTGTAGAGTTGTGTTCTAAATAATTGGCAAATTCAACTTTCACTGTGGTTACCCCTGAGTATTACTAAGTGAAAGTCGCTGCAAAAACCCATCTGCACAAATCTTGACTTCAATAATGGCAGATCTGACAAAACAAGCAAAGGTGTTGATAT
>CAIOJS010000005.1 GCA_903858655.1 uncultured bacterium
GTTTGTTTTTTATATATCTCTCTATGACGAATCGTTGTTTTTATTGCTTCTTTATAAGCTACTTGAGGAATTCCATGATTGCAATCAACTTTATGTTCTCTTTTTAGACGATCTAAAATAATCTCTAAATGAAGTTCTCCCATTCCACTAATAATAGTTTGTCCAGTTTCATCATTATTTCTAATTCTGAAAGTAGGATCTTCCTCAGCAATTTTATTTAAACAAGAGATGAGTTTATCAATATCAGCAGTTGTTTTTGGTTCAACAGAAATATTAATTACAGGTTCCGGAAATTTAATTGTTTCCAATATTATTGGATTTTTCTCAGAACAAAGAGTATCTCCCGTTCTGATTTCTTTAAAACCTACTAAAGCACCAATATCGCCCGCTTCAATTTCATTAATTTGGATTTGCTTGTTAGCATGCATCCTCAATATCTTCGAAACACGTTCTTTTTTACCGGTGTTCGCATTATAAATAAAGGAACCTGTAGTTAATGTACCAGAATATACTCTAAAAAATGCAAGCTTACCAACATAGGTATCAGTTGCAATTTTGAATGCAAGTCCACTGAAAGGTTCAGAAGCGTTTGAATGACGTACCTCAACTTTTTCAGTAAGCGGATTTATTCCTTCAATAGCAGATATATCAAGAGGACTTGGTAAATATAGTATTATTGCATCTAACAATGTCTGTACTGCTTTATTTTTAAAGGATGACCCACACAAAACAGGAGTAATTCGTAATTCAATAGTAGCTTTACGTAAAGCGGCTATAATTTCCTCACTTGATATAGAATCTGCATCATTCAGGAATTTTTCTAACAATGCTTCGTTTTCTTCAGCAGCACCTTCAATAATTTTAATGCGATATTTTTGTACTGTCTCTTTGATTTCTTCAGGAATCGGAATTTCAGTAAAATTAACACCTAAAGATTCTTCATCCCATTCATAGGCTTTGTTTTTAACTAAATCCACAATACCTCTGAAATTATCTTCTTCTCCAATCGGCAACTGTATCACTACCGGATTAGCATGAAGTTTTTCTTTAATCTGATTAATTACTTCATAGAAATCTGCACCAGAGCGATCCATTTTATTTACAAAACTGATACGAGGTACATGATATTTATCGGCTTGATGCCACACAGTCTCTGATTGTGCTTCCACACCACCGACAGCACAAAAAAGTGCTACTGCTCCATCAAGGACTCTCAGGCTGCGTTCTACCTCTACGGTGAAATCCACATGCCCAGGTGTGTCAATTATATTTATTTTATAAGGAGTATCATTTGTTTTCCAATAAACAGTGGTGGCAGCCGAGGTGATGGTGATTCCTCTTTCTTGTTCTTGCTGCATCCAATCCATGGTAGCATTACCTTCATGGACTTCACCCATACGATGATTAATGCCAGTATAATACAAAATACGCTCCGTAGTCGTGGTTTTACCCGCGTCTATGTGCGCCATAATGCCAATATTTCTAATATTTTCTAACTTCTCTGACATTAACTTTTATATTATATCCCGTATCGCACCGTGTTATTAAAACTTAAAGTGTGAAAATGCTTTGTTAGCTTCTGCCATACGGTGAGTGTCTTCTTTTCTTTTAAAGGCAGCACCCTCTTCTTTATAACCGGCCATAATTTCTGAAGCTAATTTTTGGCACATTGACTTTTCGTGGCGTTTACGGGAGTATTTTATCAGGTTTTTCATACCTATAGACATTTTTCTTCCAGGTCTGATTTCCGAAGGAATCTGGAAGGTTGCACCACCAATTCTACGACTGCGTACTTCAACAGCAGGCGTTACGTTAGCAAGTGCTTTTTTGAACACATCAAGTCCGTTCTCGCTTGTTTTTTCAGATACTATATCTATAGCATCATAGAAAACATTAAATGCAATATTCTTCTTTCCCGTCAGCATAAGATTGTTAACAAATTTTGTTACCATCTGATCGTTATACTTAGGATCGGGAAGAATAATTCTTTTCTTAGGTGTTGATTTTCTCATTTTATACTAAAAAATTTCTTGACAGTTCTTATTTTGCTTTTTTTGCTTTTGGACGTTTAGTTCCATATTTTGAGCGTCGTTGGTTTCTTCCATCAACACCCGATGTATCTAAAGCTCCACGAATAATATGATAACGAACACCCGGCAAATCTTTAACCCTACCACCTCTAATAAGTACAATAGAGTGTTCTTGCAAGTTGTGACCTTCGCCCGGAATGTAGGCATTTACTTCTTTCCCATTTGTCAACCTTACTCTGGCAACTTTACGCATCGCTGAATTTGGCTTTTTTGGAGTCGTAGTATATACTCTCGTACAAACACCACGTCTCTGTGGGCATGAGTCAAGAGCACGTGACTTGCTTTTCTCTGTTAATTTCGTACGTCCTTTACGAACTAATTGCTGTATTGTAGGCATATCTACCGTTTTTTAACATTAATCTTATCCTATTTTTTTCGGACTGCAAAGGTAATTCTTTATTTTATATTAGCAAGCACTTTCTTAAAAAAAAATATTTTATTTTCGTTTCTTTGATTTTTTAATGACAAATCAAAAAAAAACATAATTTAATCTACTGTATTTTATTAAATTAGAATTTACCTTAGTAAAAGTACTATTTTTTTTCAAATAGAATTTCTCAAATAATTATATCTGATATAATATATTATGGTCTTTCTAAGGCATTTTTTTCGCTGTTTATTCTTATAAATCGTACCTTTGCAGTCCTTATGAAGAAAAATTTTCTCTCTGAACTTAACGAAACCCAACGAAGAGCTGTTGAATGTATCAACGGACCACTTATGGTACTTGCCGGTGCAGGCTCTGGTAAAACGCGGGTACTAACCTATCGTGTGGCACAGCTATTGAACGTAGGAGTTGACCCATTCAATATCCTTTCTCTTACCTTTACTAATAAGGCTGCGCGAGAAATGAAAGACCGAATCACCCATTTAGTTGGCTCCTCAGATGCAATGAATGTTTGGATGGGAACTTTTCACTCCATCTTTGCTCGGGTGTTGCGTGTGGAAGGTCATGTGCTTGGGTATCCTTCCAATTTCACTATTTATGATACGGACGATACCAAGAGTATCATGAAAGCCATCCTGAAAGAACAAAATCTGGATGTGAAACAATATCCGCCACCTTACATATTGCATCGTATCTCTACAGCAAAGAATAATTTGATGTCGCACGAGGATTATAATCGTAATGTGGAACTCACAGATTACGACAAAGCATCGGGGAAACCTCAAATGGGGCAACTATTCACCATTTATCACAATAAGCTACGGCGAGCATTCGCTATGGATTTTGATGATTTGCTCTATAATATGAATTTGATGTTGCGCGACTTTCCTGAGATACTCTATAAGTATCAGCAAAAGTTCAAATATATTTTGGTGGATGAATATCAAGACACCAATTATGCACAATACATGATTATAAAGAAATTGGCTGCTAACAACGAAAACCTATGCGTGGTGGGCGACGATGCTCAAAGTATTTATGGGTTTCGAGGCGCTAATATTCAAAATATATTGAACTTTAAGAATGATTATCCCGATGCACAAACGGTGAAATTGGAGCAGAACTATCGTTCTACGCAAAATATTGTGAATGCTTCCAACAGTGTTATTCAGAAAAATAAGAAACAATATTATAAAGAAATCTGGACGGAAAACGAAGAAGGCAACAAGATTGTATTGCTGAAAGCATCCTCAGACAATGAAGAAGGCTCGATGATTGCCAGCTCGGTGTTTGAAACTAAAATGAATTTTCAGCTTGCTAATTCTGATTTTGCAGTGCTATATCGCACCAACGCACAATCGCGTTCCATCGAGGAGGCGATGCGTCGCTTGAATATCCCTTATAAAATATATGGTGGACTCTCATTTTATAAGCGGAAGGAAATTAAAGATTTGTTAGCCTATTTCAGGCTTATTGTTAATAATAATGATGAGGAGGCTTTGTTTCGTTGTATCAACTTCCCTGCTCGCGGCATAGGTGAAACGACGCTTCAGAGAATCATTTTGGCTTCAAATGTAAATAAGAAAAGCATCTGGGAGATTATTGAAAATGCACCTTTATATAATATGCCACTCAATGCGGGTATTATGCAACGCTTGAGAGATTTCTCGACGATGATACGCAGTTATTCGGTGCAAGTGCCCATTAAGAATGCTTATGAAATTGCAAAACATATTGCCGGTGCAAGCGGCATCTATAAAGAACTGAAACAAGACGACTCCCCGGAAGGTGTGGGCAGATTGGAAAATATTGACGAGTTGCTCAATGCTATCAAAGAATTTACTGAAAAGGAACATATATTTGCGCCGGACGGCACCTTGATTGAGAATTCAATTAAATCGCTGGATATTTTTATGCAAGACATCGCTCTGCTGACAGATGCCGACACGGAAGACAAAAACAACACCGACCGCGTTTCGTTGATGACCATACATCAGGCAAAAGGATTGGAATTCCCTTATGTTTTTGTGAGTGGTATGGAAGAAAATCTGTTTCCTTCAATGCAGTCCTTGCACAGTCGGGATGATTTGGAGGAAGAGCGTCGTTTGTTTTATGTGGCTATCACTCGGGCTATGAAACGACTCACATTGTCGTATGCTGAAAATCGTTATAAATACGGCGAAATGATTTTTAGCGAAGCAAGTCGGTTTATTGACGAGATAGATCCGAAATATATTGATGTGCCTCGCAAAACTCCTCAGCAGAGAATGGATAATCCCTGGCAAGTGAAAACCCCTCCGCAGCCTATTCAGAAGAAGCCTTTGCATCTAAAGAAATTTACAGAGACACCTACCAATGCTTCCGAATCATTTTCGGCTTCCGATTCGGATGATATTCGGGTGGGCATGACTGTGGAGCATCAGCGCTTCGGTTTGGGCAAGGTGATGTCGGTGGAAGGAAAAGGTCCGAACAAGAAAACCACGGTGTTGTTTGATGGCGTTGGCGAAAAGCAGCTGTTAGTTCAATACGCCAAGCTCCGCATCATTCCTTAAAGCTATTGAACCGCTTATCTGCAATCCGTAGGAATTAATAATTCATATTCGGCAAATAAACTCTTGGAAGGATTAAATCCCAAATTCCAAATACCAAATTCCAAATACCTAGCTCCAAGAACCAAAAGCCAAATACCAAATTCCAAATACCAAGCTCAAAATACCAAAAGCCAAATACCAAATAATAAACACCAAATACCTTATACCATTTACCATTTACCTCATACCATTTACAAATAAATTTATACCTTATATTATATATACATGATTAGTGTTTCAGATTTAAGCATACAGTTTGGCAAGCGCATTTTGTTTCAGGATGTGAACTTGCAATTTAACCCCGGCAATTGCTATGGCATCATTGGAGCCAACGGCTCGGGCAAATCAACCCTTTTGAAAGTGCTTTGGGGTGGCATGGAGAGCACGCGTGGACATATCAGCTTTGGCGTGGGCGAACGCCTTTCGGTGTTGAAACAAGACCACTCTGCCTTTGATATGTTTTCGGTGATTGACACCGTGATGATGGGTCATACGGAGCTTTGCACCGTGATGAAAGAGAAAGATGCCATTTATGCGAAAGCAGATTTCTCAGAAAAAGATGGTTTGCGTGCTGCCGAATTGGAAGAGAAATTTGCCGAAATGGATGGCTGGAACGCCGAAAGCGATGCGGCTAGCCTCTTGAGCGGCATCGGCATCAAAGAAAGTGAGCACAACAAGTTGATGAAAGAATTGAGCGGTAAAGAAAAGGTGAAGGTGCTGTTGGCTCAGGCATTGTTTGGCAAACCCGACAATTTGCTCTTGGATGAGCCTACCAACGACTTGGATTTAGACACGGTGGAATGGTTGGAAAATTATCTGGCGAATTTCGAAAACACCGTCTTGGTGGTGTCGCATGACAGGCATTTCCTGGATTCTATCTGCACCCATATCGTGGATATTGATTTCAACCGCGTGCAGATGTTTTCGGGCAATTATACGTTTTGGTACGAATCGAGTCAGTTGGCATTGCGCCAGCAACTGAATCAGAACAAAAAAGCTGAAGAGCGCAAGAAGGAGTTGTTGGAGTTTATCGCACGTTTTAGTGCAAATGCATCGAAATCGAAGCAAACCACGAGTCGCAAAAAGATGATTGAAAAGCTTAATATCGAAGAAATAACGCCATCAACACGGAAATATCCGGGCATCATTTTCACGCCGGCACGAGAACCCGGCAACAACATTCTGGAGGTAACGAAACTCACCAAATCGGTGGAGGGCGTGGTGCTGTTCAAGGATTTATCATTCACCATACAAAAAGATGAGAAGATTATTCTGCTTTCTCACGATTCACGTGCGATGACCAATCTGTTTGAAATCATCAAGGGGCATATCCCTGCCGACAGCGGCACCTTCGTGTGGGGGCAAACCATCACCAAGGCGTATTTGCCCTTGGAAAATGAACATCTTTTCCTGAAACCTATCACGCTGATTGATTGGCTAGCACAATATTCAACCGACACAACGGAACTCTATCTGCGAGGTTACTTGGGCAAGATGCTGTTTTCGGGCGAGGAAATCTATAAAAAAGCCAACGTGTTGTCAGGAGGCGAAAAGGTGCGTTGCATGATTGCCCGCATGATGCTGCGCAATGCCAACATTATGATGTTGGATGCGCCCACCAATCATTTGGATTTGGAATCTATTCAGGCGTTTAACAATACGCTCATCAAATTCAAAGGCAACATCCTCATGGCGTCTCACGACCACGAATTTATCCAAACGGTGTGTAATCGCGTCATCGAGATGGGTCCGAATGGCATGATTGATAAACAATCGGAATATGATGACTACATCTCGGATGATAGGTTGAAAGAGCAAAGGGCGAGGTTGTACAACGGGTAGGGATGGTCAATAAGTGTAATGAGTTTTTTGTATCGAGTTGCAGGTTGCAGACAAGAAGCTGTCAATGCCAAATACCAAGCTCCAAATCCCAAATACCAAGCTCCAAATCCCAAATACCAAGCTCCAAATCCCAAATACCAAGCTCCAAATCCCAAATACCAAGCTCCAAATCCCAAATACCAAATCCCAAGGGGGACGAGCCATGCTTTATTTTTATTTTTCTATATAGATGAAAATATGATGGTTGCAACGATATATTGTAAAGATGGAAGCAGTTTTTTATGTCGAATTGCCTCAAATTGATACGTTGAAGTTTCCGATTGGTACGTTGAAGTTTGAAATTGGTACGTTGAAGTTTCAGATTGGTACGTTGAAGTTTGAAATTGGTACGTTGAAGTTTGAAATTGGTACGTTGAAGTTTCAGATTGGTACGTTGAAATTTGAAATTGATACGTTGAAGTTTCCGATTGGTACGTAGAAGTTTCAAATTACTACGTTGAAACCACAAACTTCACCCGAGCAACTTGAAGTTACTACCGATCAGATTTGATTTACTACCGATCAGATTTGATTTACTACCGACCAGATTTAAGTTACTACCGACCAGTTTGAATTTACTACCGACCAGTTTGAATTTACTACCGACCAGTTTGAATTTACTACCGACCAGATTTGAGTTACTACCGACCAGATTTGAGTTACTACCGTGCAGTTTGAAGTTACTACCGTGCAGTTTTGATTTACTACCGACCAGTTTGCGCCTTTTTGGGTGATTATTTTAGTTTGTAGGTATAAAATTAAAGTTCAATCTTAGTAAGAATAAGACTGAAGGTCCGAAAAAATTTGTTTAATTCCCTTCGCGGAAACTACAACGTTAATGGTTCTTTTTTCAGTCTAAAATAAAATTTTATTAGGAGAGGATTAAGATGGAAGATGCATGTTTTTTGCAGCATATCCATAATAATTTTTGAAAAGACTTACGATGGAATGAAGCCCCCTACCGATTTATTTATAACTTTGCATCCATAAAAAAATATAACACATGAAAATTATTGTTCTCGGTGCCGGTTTGGTGGGTGCGCCTATGGCTATTGACTTAGCTAAAGATAAGGAGTTTGAGGTGGCTATCGCCGACATCAACTCGAAGTCGTTTGCACGATTGAGTGAGTTTGGCATCACGACTTTGCAGCAGGATTTGTCGAATCCGCAGACGGTTCGAGGGCTTGTTAGCAACTATGATATGGTGGTGAATGCTGTGCCCGGTTTTATGGGGTACCAAACCCTGAAAGCCATCATCGAAGCGGGCAAAAACGTGGTGGACATCGCCTTTTTTCCTGAAGACCCCTTCGAGTTGAGCGCTTTGGCATTGCAACATGATGTGATTGCCATAATGGATTGCGGCGTGGCACCAGGCATGATGCACATCCTGACGGGCTATGTGGCGCATCTGTTGGACGAAACCGAGACGTCGCTGACGTATGTCGGCGGGCTGCCCGAAATACGTGAGTATCCCTACGAATATAAAGCGGTGTTTTCGCCCATTGACGTGATTGAAGAATATACGCGCCCGGCACGCTACATCGAGAACTACAAAGAAATTACCCGCGAAGCACTTTCGGACACCGAGTTGCTGAACTTTGCAGGCATAGGCACCTTGGAGTCGTTCAACAGCGACGGCATCCGCTCTTTGGGCAAGACCATCAAAGCCGCCAACATCAAAGAAAAAACTTTGCGCTATCCCGGGCATGTTGCCTTGGTGAAGGCTTTGCGCGAAACGGGTTTCTTCTCGCAAGAGGAAGTGGAGGTGAACGGCATGAAGATAAAACCCATGGACCTCACTGCCAAATTGCTTTTCCCGATGTGGGAACTCAAAAAAGGCGAGCGCGACCTCACCGTGATGAAAGTGATAGTGGAAGGCACCAAAGACGGCAAGAAACTTCGCTACACCTACGATTTGTTAGATAGATATGATGAAGAAACGCAGACCCACTCCATGGCACGCACCACAGGCTACACCGCCACCGTGGCGCTGCGTATGATTGCATACGGATTATATACGCAGAGAGGTTTGTCGGTGCCCGAATATATTGGCAACTATCCCGATTGCGTGGAATATATGTTGAGCGAATTGGCGCAACGTGGTGTGAATTATGTGGAGACGATAGAAGAAATTGGATAAGCTTTGACGGATAAATCGCTCATCCAATTTCCGTGGGGCAGCCTTCGACGCTTTAATACGTATGCTCATTATTGTCAACAGACTTACGGCACGCGACTGCAGAAGCTGAGTATAGATGCAGGCTTCACCTGTCCGAACCGTGATGGGAAGGTGGGCACTGGTGGCTGTACGTATTGCGTTAATGATGCGTTTAATCCCTCCTACTGCCTGCCGACCAAGAGCATCACGCAACAAATTGACGAAGGGATAGAGTTTCATCAGTTTCGCTATCGCCGCGCGACGAAATATATTGCCTACTTTCAAGCCTATTCCAATACCTATAAAGATATAGCTGCGCTGAAACAGCTTTATGGAGAAGCCCTCGCGCATCCGCAGATATCAGGCATTTCGGTGGGTACGCGTCCCGACTGTGTGGACGAGGAGAAAATCGCTTACCTGAGCGAGTTGGCGCAGACGCATTTCGTTTCTATAGAGTATGGCATAGAATCGTGCTACAATCGCACTTTAGCCGCCATCAATCGCGGACATACCTACGAAACTGCCGTGGAAGCTATCCGCATGACCGCCGACAAAGGGCTGTTCATCGCTGTGCATATTATCTTAGGGCTGCCGCACGAAACGCGCCAAGAGATGCTTGCCGAAGCCTCCCTCCTATCGGCTTTGCCTATCAACAGTTTGAAGCTGCATCAACTGCAACTATTGAAAAACACCGTGATGGAACGCGAATTTCAGCAGCATCCCTCCGATTTTCATCTGTTCTCCTTGGAAGAATACATAGACTTTGTTATTGATTTCCTGGAGCTTTTGCGCCCCGATATCATCATCGAACGCTTATCGGGCGAAGCACCTCCGCGCTACTTGGCGCATAGTTCTTGGGGCTTGATACGCGCCGACCAAGTGCTGATGCAGATTGAGAGACGGATGGAGGAACGTGATACATGGCAGGGGAAATTTTATAGAAGGTCATAGGAATTTCTGCATGGTTTCCTGAAATATTTTCGTCATGCCACCCCTGTTTTTAATCAAATATTTTTTCAATAGTAAATATCTGTAATTATTGATTTTAATGGGATGCA
>CAIOJS010000006.1 GCA_903858655.1 uncultured bacterium
AAATGACGCGATGGCACAAATAAATAATGCCATTGACGGCGAAATCAAGCAGCACTTTGGCGATATAGCGCAAAGCATCAGAGTCGCAAAAGGGGAGATGCCAAATTATAAAGGAGACCCTGAGTCATCCGATATTATCAAGGATTCGATTATTGGGGCGATTGTGATTTTTATGCTGGGTGTTTTCTTCCCTTGGATATCGCTGAGCTCAAATTTGTCGAATGGATACGATCTTACTGCGTTTTTAACTTCACAATATGGGGTACCTGGATCGCTTGGATGATAATATTGCCAATTACCGCTATATATATTTGGATAATGCTTTATTTTTTCAATGTTAACAAACGATTACGAGACACTTCAGATCATAAAAAAGAACTCGCAGAGCTAACCCATGCAGATTATTACAGCCATCAATATGTGACTTTCATGGCTAACTTTGGAAAACTTCCGATTAAACTTGCTCCAAAAAACGTAGATAGCTCCAATGTTAACTGAATAAAGGACGCATGATGAAGTTTGCTTCAAAGAGGATAGTTTCAAAAATATGAGGATAAATAGAATGTATCGCGAAATTGAGAGCTACAGACCGATAGCATCGTTACATCGCCTGTTATTTCGATATCCATGACCCTCTTGAACGCGATTTGCAGCCACGAACTGTTCTCTGGTGTTAATAAATAAATGCATTTTGGGCGTCCTTTTGTCAATTAGTCAGCAGTCTTACGATTAAGCAACGAAGCAACACTGGTCATCGGTCAAAGGAACTAATCAGATTATAATAGGCCGTTCAGCCCCACCCCTCTCTCCAACCTCTCCTTCCACTTCTCCCAGTCCGGCATTTCCTTTGCCTGACTGGCGAGCCGGCTTTTGGTCATCGTCAGTGCAAAAAACGGTATTATATACACTGACCGCATTGATTCCTTTTTGCCACATAAGCGTGAAAGGTCGTGAGCCTGCTATATGTTGGATTCATGTTAAAAGTTAATGTTTCTTCAGGAATCCGTGTGGGTCGGGAATGGTCATAGCAACTTGCTCCGGCAACAAAGATTATACAGAACAGCACAGATGTTCACAGATAATGCAGGAAAGATCGGTTTTTCATGAGGAACTATAAAAGATATTCGGGCGCCAATGATCCAGTGACATCAAACATTTTCAGTTATGTTCCCTATTCCGTGAAATTTTGTTTAATCTGTGTCATCTGTGTTCCAAAAATCATTAAACCGACTGAAACCTATACATAAAAATCTCGGCAGAGACAATGTTAATCATAGTCATTGCCGTCCATTTTTTATAAGTCAACATTACTTTACCTTTCCTTTCGTAAAGGGAATCAACATGGGCACTTCCTTTTGATATTTGGCGTACGTCTCTCCAAATTCCAAAACAAGCTTTTTTTCCTCAAGGTAGGTTCCAATGATAATATAAACCGTCAAAACCATGTTTACGACGATATCGGATATTTTGCGTGTTTGACACCATAAATAAATGATGAGGGCGAAATACATGGGATGTCTCATTATTCCCAATAATCCGTTTTTTTTGATTTCATCCGATGGGGTTATTTTTTTTATTCTTCCAAAATTCAATATTTGGCGAATTCCAAAAAACGACAAGGAATCATAGTCAAAGAAAAAAGCCCAGAAAAACATTAATAATGCGCCATAAACAAGCACGCGCCGAAAAATGTCAGGGTATTGTCCATACGTGATAACGATGTTGTTATCTAATTGTCCCGTATAGTTGATTAATGGAATGAGCAGGAACAATGAAATCAGTATATAGAACAATCTGTAGAAGGCATAATATTTCTTTAATAGTTGTTGCATAAGATTCGTGAATCCGATGCTGATCAGGTAACTGTGAAGCGCACAGTACCCTGTCCACAAAAATACTATAACCAAGTATTTCATTTGAAAATCCTCCTCAAAATTTGATTCCTTCGCTGACCGCTAACGGTTGAGGCTCAGTACAGCAGGAGATTGCGGGCGATTTTCCTGTCCACCGGCATAAAAGTTCATGCGGAGCAGAATGCTTAAATAACCACTGAAGCCCTTATTGTCTCTGGCCTTTGTCATGCGCTTGCGATTTATTTACCTGTCTATTTAAAACTTTATAAAATTGTATTTTGGTTTATGTTTCGCTTTCTAAATTACTACGTTTGGTCAGCAAAACGCCACCAAGCTATTGTCCCAACAAAGCCTAAACCACTTGAAAGAACAAGAATAACATAACTAATAAATACCAATTGCATTCCTTCAGTGTCTGCAGGCGCAGTATAAACACCTGGTATTGCCCAAGGGAAATAAGGGCCAAGACCAACCAAACCAATAAACTGTGCCATAACCAACGAGAGTATAACAAAACCTAGAGCGGCAATTAGGCCTCTGCCATAGCTGGCAAAGAAGGCAACAGGCGTGCAAAGAAGTAAAGTGAGAAACGACGTTGTAAAAAATTTATTTGCGCATTT
>CAIOJS010000007.1 GCA_903858655.1 uncultured bacterium
ACCTATGCTTGTGCCAAATAATAATGCTTGGAACCATTTTGTAGTACCTTTTACAACGGGAAATATTCCAAATTTGAATTATTTGGATGTTATCAATGCTTCCTATCTAAATACACAAAACCCGCCCGGTCATAGCACCTGTGTATTAATAGACGATATCTCTATAAAACCAGTTTCACAAGATATTACTTTTGATATTCCATCAAATCCGATATGTTTAAATCAAATAATTAATGATTTAAACAATTATACTAACCCAAATCCTCCTGGGGGTTTATTTAGTGGTGATGGAGTCAGCTGTACGGGCACTGTATGTAGTTTTAATGCAATGGATGCTGGGACAGGAATACATTATATTAATTACACTTATGAAAATAATTTACATTGTCAAACATCAGAAACTTTTACTTTAAATGTAAATCCTTTGCCAGTTGTTGGAATCAACGTTTCACAAAATCCAATTTGTTTTGGTTTACCTGAAACACTATGGGGAAATGGTGCAAATTCCTTCATTTGGGATAACAGTATAACAGATGGTTTTGCTTTTACTCCAAGCGCAACAACTACATATAGTGTTGTTGGTACAGACCTAAACGGATGCTCAAATACTGCAAGTGTAACAGTTACTTTAAGTACAGCCCCTGCTGTTTCAGTTACCAGCAATGATGCAAGTACTTGCATCGAGCCTGATGGCAGCGCAACTGCAATCGTTACAGGAGGTACTCCAAGTTATTCTTACTTGTGGACAGATGGGCAAACAACTGCTACAGCATCTGAATTAATCTCTGGACCTTACTCAGTAACAGTAACCGATGCAGCTAATTGTATCGCATCTCAATCGGTTACAATTGGAAATTCAGTAGTTACATTTGATTACCCCAGCGGTCACACTGTTACTGGAACCGAACCACCTTGGAGTAGTGGTTTAACAATAACAGTAAATGGTAATATAGTGGTTCCTAATGGTACTGTCTTTAATGTTACTAATGGTACAACTGTAGAATTTGCAGCAAATTCTGGGATAATAATCGAAAGTGGAGGCGTTATGAATATAAATGATGGAAGCATATTAAAAGGATTAAGTGCTTGTGATAATATGTGGAATGGTGTAGATATTTATGGAAATAATGATTTAATTATTCCGGGGAAATTAGTAGCATCCTATGCGACAATACAAGATGCTCATAATGGTGTTATTTCAGAATACGGTGATTGGTACTTTAATTACTCTGAAAGTGGTGTAATACAGGCAAGCAATGTAATATTTCTAAATAACAGAATTGGAATACTAATGACAGGTCTGACGTTTATGCATTCTATCGACGCTTCCGCAAGTTTTATAAATCATTGTAGTTTTAATTGTACTGGTCCATTAATAGATGCTACAACATATAACGGTGAAGGTACTTTAAATTTTATTCAATTAAAAGAAATCAGAGATTTAAAAATAAAGAGTAATGATTTTAACGCATATACTTCTTTCCCTTTGACGGGGAGAGGTACAGGAATATACAGTATAAATTCTTCGTATAATGTTGCACCCTCAAATCACTTCAATAATTTGACCTTTGGGATTAATGCTGAAGGGACAGGTTCTCACATAAGTGTTACTAATAGTAATATTTTTTATAAGAACCAATGGGCAATACATTCAACGGGTGGATATTTAGATGAAATCAGCCATAACACTTTTAGTGATATCCCAAGTGCTACCCCTGTAGGTGCGCATACTTATGGAATTTATATGGATAACTGTGGTGCATTTGATATTAACAACAATGACTTTAGTGGTAGTTCAAGTTTTATTTCCGTACTTACGGACCCTGGTTCGCACGGAATCATATTTAATAATTCGGATGCTATGGGAGGGGAATGTTATAAAAATCATTTTGCTGGTATAGACTATGCAATACACACTCAGGCACATAATCAAACATTAAGAATACGATGCAATGATTTTGCTGTAGGTAGCGCACCTCATCAAATATCTGCTCTATTTGTTCAGGATGGTAGTTTAAGAAATCAAGGCAATGGTTTAGCTTGTATTACAAATCCTGTAGAGGCAGCAGGTAATCAATGGTTAAATACAGGTACTAGCACCAATGTTTTTACAGAACAGGATATTTCAAATATAAATGGGGTTCCGTTTGATTATTTTGCAAATCAACACGATGCAGGGTTAGGATTTAAAACTATACCTATTAGTTATACTCCATTCGGAACAATATTACATATTACATGTTCGGATGCTGACGCTAATTCTTGTGGTACTGGAAATGCCGGTATCAATACGGATGGTAATAGTGATTGGGTGATGGATATGAAAAGTAAAATCAGAGAATACGATTCAATTATTACCAAAGATAAAGACCAAATAAATGAACTTAGAACTTTAAATGAAGATTCATTAGCTCAACAAATTGCGGATTTTGAAAAAGAAATAGAATGGTATAGGGGCGAAAACCAGTTGATGGAAAATAAAATAATGCGGGAGTTTACCACCTATAATATGGATGAGGATGCTCTTAGTATGTTATTAAGTTCCAGCCGGGCAGAATCGCAAAAAGCTTTGGCAGAATACTATTTAAAAATAAAAGATTTTACGAGTGCAAAAACAGCCTTGGCAAATGCTCAAACCATTATAGCCGCTGATGGTAGCACAAAAGCAATCCAATTGGCTGTGCAGGACAGTATTGAAATGTATAATTACACGAAATACCTAAATGTTTTAATAGCTGTGGGAGATTCAGGAAAAACTATTTATCAGATGGACAGCACACAAATCAGCACTTTAAAAGATGTTGCCGCAGCCAAAGTGAAAGCATCATCGAACGCAGATTTTATATTAAAACAAGTTCAGGCTATTCCTTACGACCACCCGATACGGAAAGACGGAACCAGGAGACCCATAAAACCCCATCCACAAATTCAGAATAATTTACCTTTAAATGCAACGATAAATATTTATCCTAATCCTTTTACAGAATCCACTACTGTTGAATATTATCTACCTGATAATTTTAATGAAAATAAAATTGTCCTCTACGATGCTACGGGAAGATTTATAAAATCAATTGCAATTTCAAACAAAGGAAATGGTAAAATTATTATTGATGCGAAAGAAATAAATGGAGGCATTTATAGCTGTCAGTTAGTTTCGGATAGTAAAGTTATCAGCGTAAACAAACTTGTAATTATAAAATAAGTTTTTTGACCACTCTGAATCCATTATTCAGAGTGGTTTTTATACCATAAAAATTTTATAATTATGAAAAAACTCTTATTTATTATTATAGTTTCAGCTACTTATTACAGTGGCTTTGCACAAACAGTTTTTGACAGAATATACTCACCCTATCCAACTGGTGGTAGAGTAAACGCAGTTATTCAAACCTCTGATGGCGGCTTTTTTGCTGCTGGCACTGTAGATAATGCAAATATTATGGGTGCCACTAAAACAAATAGTTTGGGTGATACGATTTGGAATTTTATTTATGACTTAGGTGTTGGTAACGGGGCTGATATTATTAAGACCGCAATAGAAACAAGAGAAGGCAACTATATTATTGGAGGTATGACAAGAGACATAACTATACCTTCATCAGCAGCATTTTTGATTAAATTAAATAATAATGGAGATACAATATGGGTTAAACAATATGGCTTATTAAATAGAAGTGAAAGATGTTACAGTGTTAAACAAACCTTAGATGGAGGTTTTATTTTTTGTGGTTGGAGATATGATTCTTTAACTTCAACTTCTGATGTTTATTTAGTAAAAACGGATAGTTTAGGTAATGAACAATGGGAAAAAACTTATGGAGGTTCAGATTATGACTTTGGATATTCAATAGCAATTACATCTGAAGGAGGCTATTTGGTTCTCGGTACTACTTATAGTTATGGAATCGGACAATACAGCATGTATCTTATTAAAACAGATAATTTGGGTAATAAGCTTTGGCAAAGAATATACGGAGGAAGTTTGCAGGATTACGGAAATTCCATTGCCATTGCAACTGATGGAGGTTATTTGCTTGGTGGTGGCACATATTTAAGTACAGATACCATTGCAGGTTATTTAATAAAAACTGATACTTCGGGAGCCGTACTTTGGGAAAAAAGATATAGAGGAATGGTTAAATACGAAGAAATAAATGCAGTGAAACAATTATATAATGGCGATATTGTTATAAGTGGCGACGAACAAGGCGATAGTTTATATACTCGCTATTATGGAATGGCAAAAAAATTAGATAACAATGGTAATATAATTTGGCAAAAAGATTACCAATACTTTAATGCAGATAGTACCCAACATTATTTTTATGCGATGGACACTTGCAGTGATGGTGGGTTTGTAATGGCTGGTATGATTGTAGATTATCGCACTGGTGCAAATCCTACTAATTTAATGTGGATGGTAAAAACAGATTGTATGGGAAATGATGCTAGTTGGGATAGTAATAATTGTTCATTAACTGTTGGCGTTCCAGAATTAAAAAAAGAGGAAAGCAGTATGTTGATATATCCTAACCCAAGTGATGGTGATATTACTGTCGCATATGGATTAACAGGCATTAATAATGGCAGATTCGAGCTTTATGATGTCTTTGGCAGAGAGGTATATTCGAGGGAGTTAAGAAATAATGAAACTTCTTTTACTATTAATAATACATTTCTGAGTAGTGGTGTGTATTATTATCAAGCAATGGTTGGTCAAAAGAAGATTGGGAATGGGAAGGTAGTTGTGATAAGATGAAATTAATGAATCGAAAAGATAGCTGGGCATCGAATATTTATTGAAAAGAAGGCTGTTAGCCCCCGCGCAAGGGATTGGAACGGAAATCCCACAGCGCCGCATTTCAGGCGCGAGGAATTGGAGAGGAAAGCCCGACCCGCAGGGATGCGCCCAAAGGAAAAAGATCCAAATTCCAAGATCCAAATCCCAAGAATATCCCTACGAATTACGAATTTGCGAATTACGAATTGGAAAGTCGGGTTTTAATTTCTTGCTCCTTTTCCCTTATCCCTAATACACATCTTCCGCGGCATCAATAATCTTCACATAGCCCGTACAGCGGCATAGATGTCCTTCGAGGCTCTTTTTCACTTCGAGGCGGGTGGGGATTTTGCCTTTGGTTTTGTTGGCGTCGCTAAAGGCTTTGGTGGCGAGCACCACGCCCGAAGTGCAAAAACCACATTGCACCGCGCCATGTTCCAACATCTTTTCCTGCACCAAATCAAGCGGCTTTTGGGGCGTACTCAAACCCTCGATGGTGGTGATGGTTTTGCCCGCCACGTTGATGGCAAGATACATGCAGGAGTTGATGGCAGCGCCATCCAGGAGCACGGTGCAGGCACCACATTCGCCCTCGAGGCAGCCGGGTTTGGTGCCTTTGAGCTTGAGTTGGTCGCGCAGCAACTCGATGAGCAGCAGCGAAGGTTTCACGTTGTGGGTGGTTTTCTCACCATTGATGGTGAAGCTGATAGGAATAAGATTCTGTGCCATGATTTCTGATTTTATGTTGCCTGAAAGGTGTTGCGTCCTTTCTGAAATGCTAATATGTTAAAGGATTTCGACATCTCGGTGGGCGATACTTTGGTGATTGCCGACAGCCAGATGTTTTCGGGTATCCTGTCGAAGGGTTTAATCATTGACAAGACGCCCAGCACGACCAAATTGGCGCTTTTGCCCATGATGTCGCCTGTTTCTATGGCTAATTGGGTGGCATCCACCAGATGGATGTTATAGGCGCCGAACGCCTGTTGGATGTCAGCCAGCTTGGGATAGTTCTCCTTTTTGGTGTTGACGGGCAGGGAGGTGAAATTGTTGATGATGATGCTTCCATCTTTTTTGAGCAGCTCTTTGAAGCCCGGGCGCAATATCTCGCTCAACTCCATCACGATTAACACATCGGCAGAATCGGGCGCGAGAATGGGCGAACTGACATCGCCACAACTGAAGGTGGATATGACGGGACCGCCCATCTGAGCCATGCCGTGGGTGTCGCCTTTCACGATGTTGGCGTCGCCATAGGGGGTGAGCAGCGCGATTTCGGCAAGCAGTTTGCCGAAGAATAGGTTGCCCTGTCCGCCAATGCCACGAATGGCAACGCGTAAAGACTGCGGCAGATGGAGCAGGGGTTGATTTGAGGTGGGTTGCAAGGCGGGCATCTGCGGAATTTGAGGGGAGGCAGCGGAGGGTTTGGTGCTTTGGTCGGTATAAACAATAGCATCAAACGGACAGCATTGCATACACACGGGTTTGTTAGGACCGCAGCCTGTGCAGAGCGGCGTGTAGCTAGGCGTTTTCTTTTCGTCGAGTTCGATGCCCGGACACATATTGCACAAAGCGCAGTGTTTGCATTTGTCGTAGTCAATCTCCACCTTAGTTTTTTTGTCCTTAGCGGGCACTTCTTGTATGCAATAGCCCTCTAAAATCAGGGTGGAATAGGTGCCTTGTTCTGCCAATTCGAGGGAGCGAATGAGTTCGGCTTCCACTTCTTTTAGGTTGAAAGAGTCCACCACAACGGTGCGTCCGCCTTCAGCTTCTATGGCTTTTTTAAGACTGAAGCGATGGGGTCTGCCTTCGAGATTTACGGTGGAACTTGGGGCAGCTTGCCCGCCTGTCATGGCAGTGATATAGTTATCTAAGATGATTTTCACGCCGGGCACGTTGCGGAAAACGGAGTTGCGTGTGGCATCCAAACCCGAATGACATTCGGTGGAATCGCCAATGACGGAGATGACTTTGTGGGCATATTCGGGACGCGAGATGACGAAGCCCTGACGGATAGAATCGGAAGCACCCATGCAGGAAACGGTGTCAACGGCGTTCAAGAAATAGAGCAAAGTGGAACAACCGATGTCGCCAAAAGAGGCATAAATCTTTTTCCGTTTCTTGAGTTTGCTCACAGCAAGAGAAAAAGCGCGGAACTGACATCCTGCACAAATAGAAGGTGGGCGCGATATAGAATCAATGGCAATTTCTTTCTTGGCAAGGATGAAATCGGTCATGCCGTGGGCAGCCAGAAATTCCAGTACTTGTTCGGGTATCCAGGTGGTGATGATGCTGTTTTCGTCTTTCCCGATGAGGGGAACTCCGAGCAGTTTGATTTTTTCTTCCAGAAATTTGTCGCCGTCTTCCACGATAAAGATTTTGCCTGAGATGGTCTTGGCAAATGCTTTAATAGCGTTTTCGGGGATGGGATAGGCGATGCCAAGGCTTAAGATGGATGGATTGAGATTGGCAATTTTGAGAGCTTCTTTCACGATGATTTCGCTTTCGCCATTCACGATGATGCCCCAGTCAGCCGTTCCTTTGGTTACGGTGGCTAAATTAGAAGTTTCTGCCCATTGTTTTATGTTGGGAATGCGTTCCTGAGTGGCTTTGTTATAGTTGTTGCGCGCCATGCCGGGGAGGTTCATCCACTTTTGGAGGTTTTCGGGAAGTTCTTTGCGCTCAACGACGCGTGATTCTCCTGTGGTGATTAAGGCTTCGCAATGGCAGAGTATGCCTGAAGCTAACACGATGATGGGTGTTTTGAAGGTGCGACTTAAATCGGCAGCCACAGCGGCAATGTCGTACATCTCTTGATGATTACGAGGTTCAAGCACGGGTAGCCGTGAGGATGCCAGGAAATAACGTACATCAATCACATGTTGGGTGCTTGAAGGGACGTAATCGGTGGCAGCATAAATCACCAATGCCCCTGCAGATTCCACCGAAAAGAAAGCCGTGGTGGTGATGGCGTCGCCTGCCTGAAAAATACCCGGGATTTTCATGGTAACGACGGTATCATCGCCAGCCATGGTATGCCCTAAACCGACAGAAATAGCCACCGCTTCGTTCACCGACCATCCTACTTTGATTTTATCTTGCACCACGGCAAAACATTTGTCCACCACCTCCGTGCTTGGTGTTCCGGGATAGCCTGTTGCGGCATGATAGCCTGCATGTATGCACCCTAAGGCAAAAGCAGTATTACCATCCAAAATGAGTTTACTTTGAGGGGGGGTATCTATTATCTTTTTGAAATCAGCCATATAAAGACTTTTTAGTTATATTATTTTATTGTTTTTTAAATAGGCAATCTGTTCCGCATTAAATCCTGCTTCGCTATAAACTCGGTCGTTGTGTTCGCCAAGATGGGGTGCGCAGGTGAAGGTGAAGTCATTTGCTTTCACATAGTCGCTGTTCACAGCAGGGGGAACCAATTGCACGGACTTGCCGTCGGGCATGTTTGTTTTCAACATATAGGGCTGAATGAATTCGAGTTTTGAGACATCCACCGTGGAATGAACAGGGGAAACAGCCAGACCAAGTTTTCTTCCAATGTCAACAAATTCGGAGGTGGTGAAGTTTTTCATTCCAGCTCGTATTTCGGCATAAATAACTTCCTTGTCGCGAACGCGTCCTTGGTTGGTGGTCCATTCGGGATTTTCGAGGCTTTCGAATCCTTGTAGTTTGGTCAACTTCTCCCATTGGGAATTGTTGCCAATTGCTAAGTAAACGTGACCATTTTTGGTAGGATAGCAGTTGCAGGGAACAAAGCTTCTGTTTTCGTTTCCGCAACGGGTGTGGATTTCATTTTCGTTTTGCACAAACTCAATTTGGGGCAGGGAAGTAACCAACCACGAAGCGGCGCATTGTGCCATGGAGATATGGATTTCTTTGCCTTGGGGTTCGGCAGAATACGTTTGTTCTAAAAGAGCAAGCAAAACTTGGGTGAACGCTTCGTCGCCTGCTTTGAGATCAATCACGGGCAAGCCCAAAAGCATGGGGTCTCGGTCAGACTCGCCATTCAAATACATATAGCCCAGCATGGCTTGCATGGCAGGGTCGTAGCCTGCATAGTCAGGATAATCGGGACCTAAAGCAGAAATGCCACACCAAACGAGCTTGGGATTGGCTTCTTTTAGGGTATTGAAATCAATGCCGAGTTGCTGATAGCGCATCGGGAGGGTGTTGCAGAGAAACACATCCACCTCTAACTCACGGATGAGCGTTTGGAGCATGGCTTGCCCCTCTTTTTTCTTTAAATTAAGCGTAATGGCTTCCTTGCCGATGTTGGGAGCGATAAAATAGGAATGTAAATCTTCGAAAGTAGTGTCTTCTCCGATATATCTGTTGGGGTCGCCTGTTTTTGCATTGGTGTCATCGGGGGGAGATTCAATACGAATGACACGCCAACCTAATTGCGCAAAGCGTTGCGTGGCATAGGGTAGCGCGAGGGCTTGTTCCAGACTTAAGATGGTTTTTTGTTTTTTCATGCTGTGGAAATACGTTGCCCCAACTTATTAAAAGAAAATAGGCTCATTGTATTCACCATACACCTCTTTCAACACCTGAATAATCTCGCCAACGGTAGCGTATTCTTTAACCGCAGCAATAATGGAAGGCATCAAATTCTTGTCATCCTGAGCGTCTTTGCGAACCTCAGCGAGCATTTCTGTAACTTTATCGTTATTGCGGCTTTGCTTAATTTTTTTGAGCTTGCTGATTTGTTTGTTGGCGGCTTCTTCGTTGTAGGGATGGAAATCCACAGGTTTGATGGCTTCTTCTTTGGTAAAAATATTGACACCCACCTTAGGAACTACCCCTTGTTGAATGCCCATCTCACGTGTGTAAGCTTGTTTGGAGACAGATTCTTGAATTTTCCCTGAAGCCACGGCATTGATGATGCCACCCCATTCATCCACTTTCTTCATTTCTTCCTTAATCTCTTTCTCAAATCTATCCGTTAAGGATTCAACATAATAGGAACCACCCAAAGGATCCACGGTATCGCAAATACCCATTTCGTGAATCAGGATTTGCATGGTACGCAAAGATAGTTCTGCTGCCTTTTCTGTTGGTATGGTGTAGGCTTCATCATAACTGCAAAGTGCCATGGTTTGTGTTCCCGAGAGGGCACTGATGAGCGCATAATAGGCACTACGGATTATATTATTTTCCGGTTGTTCTTTGGTCAAGCCGCCGCCACCACCGCCTGCAATCATACGTAACCAACAAGAGTTGTCTTTTTGGGCATGATATTCTTCGCGAATAATTTTTGCCCACAGTCTTCTGCCGCCTCTGAATTTGGCAATCTGTTCGAATAGGTTGCCATAAATATCAAAATTGAAGGAAAGGCGTGACGCGAATTCATCTATGTCAATGCCTCTTTGGAGGGCACCATCGGTATAAGCTTTCGCGATACAAAATGCATACGCCATCTCTTGAATCGGATTGGCGCCGCTTTCGCGAATATGATAACCGCAAACACTTACAGGACTGTATTTTGGTATGTTCTTGGCACAATACTCAATCGTATCTATCACCAATTTCACTGACTTATCCACAGGAAATATCCAAGTGCCGCGACCAATGAACTCTTTCAAAATATCATTCTGTGCTGTGCCGCGTAAGTTTTTGATGTCGTAGCCCCATTTTTCTGCCAAGGCAATATACATAGCAATCAAAACAATGGCAGAGCCATTAATCGTCATAGAAACTGTAATCTGATCGAGGTTGATATTCTTGAAGGCGATTTCAAAATCTTCAAGTGTGTCGATAGTCATGCCTACTCTGCCTATTTCTCCGAAGGCTCTAGGGTCGTCGGAATCCAAACCGCATTGGGTTGGCAAATCGAACGCCACATTTAATCCTGATTGACCATTTTTGAGCAAGAAATGGAAGCGTTCGTTGGTTTCTTCGGGAGTGGCAAAGCCGGCATATTGCCGAATGGTGAAGGGGCTTTTGCGATACATCAAAGGGTGGATGCCGCGCGTGAACGGGTATTGCCCCGGCACCTCCGCTTGAATTTCGTCATTGACATCTTTCTGTGTATATAAAGGTTCAACTTCAATCCCTGACTCTAAATATACGGGTTTTATTGTTGGTTTATTGATTGTTTCCATAATTATTTGCTATTCTTCATTTCTATAAAAAACGAAACGACATTGTCCACGCGTGTGCCTGTAGGAAAAACGGCTTTAGGTCCAAGTTTCATAAGAAGTTCAACATCCTGAGCGGGTATGTTGCCTCCAACCACTAATGGTATTTGCAGCTTGTTCTTTTTCATTTCTTCGGTAATTCTTGTTGTGATGATTTCATGGGTGCCAGAAAGGATAGACAGCCCAATGACATCCACTTGATTGTCTATGGCTAATTTCACGATTTCTTCCGGTGATTTCCTCAGACCGGAATAGATTACATCGAATCCTGCTTCTATTAAGGCATGTGCCAGCACTTTCACTCCTACATCATGACCATCAAGACCCGGTTTTGATAATAATATCTTCATAATTAATTTTCTATATTTAATACAATAACTGAAGCAATTGCCCCAGGTCCACCAATGTTGTGGGTGATTCCTTTTTTAGCTCCTACCACTTGGCGTTCGCCTGCATCTCCTCTTAGATGGCTTGCCACTTCCACCACCATCCTGACGCCTGTGGCACCTACAGGATGACCACAAGAGAGCAGACCTCCACTGACATTTACAGGAATCTGTCCACCTAGTTGCGTTGCTTTGCCGCGTATCATATCTTTGGCTTCACCGGGTTTACACAATCCAAGGTCTTCATAGGTCAATAGTTCGACAATAGAGAAGCAATCGTGCACTTCCACCAAGTCAATCTCGTCTATGGGCTTTGTTATTCCTGCTTGGGTGTAAGCCATCTTGGCAGCATTCTGTGTTGCTTTGAAAGAGAGAAAGTCGTGCTTGGTATCAAAAAAGGGCAAATCCCATCCCGTGGCAATGGATAAACCAATGCCGTCAATATATACAGGGCGATGCTTGGTTTTATTCACATCTTCGGCTCTCACCATAATGACACAAGCGGCACCATCCGTGGTTGGGCAGGAGTCCATGACGGTTAAGGGGTCTGCCACCATGGGCGAAGCAAGGACTTGCTCCAAGGTACAGGCAATTCTATGATGTGCTTTATCATTAAGGGTTCCGTGATAGTGATTCTTTACGGATATATTGGCGATGTCTTCTTTCGTCACACCATATTCGTGCATGATTCTGTTGGCATACACGGCAAAGGTGCCTGCTGCTGTAAAGCCTTTTTGATAAAAAGGATGCGTCAGTTCCACCATCATTTTGACGATGCTGTCTTGGGGTGTGCGATCTCTGAGTTTTTCGACACCTAGCGCCATGGCAACATCACATTCTCCTGCAACTAATGCGTTGGCGGCATTCCGTATGGCATCGGCACCCGAAGCACAGAAATTTGATACCCGCGTAACGGGAATATCATATAAGTTCAATGGCTCGCACAAATCCATGCCGCTGCGTCCTTTGAATACGCCGATTTCGGGGAATGCCGTTGACAACCATGCCGCCTGAATATCTTCCATGGCGATGCCTGCATCTTTGATTGCCAAGGTGGCTGCATCTCTCACCAAATCATCGTAGCTTTGATTAAAAAGCTCTCCGAATTTGGTCATACCAATACCAATAATGGCTATGTCTCTTTTCTTACTCATATCTTTTTACATTTCCAAAAATAGTTAGGCTTCTTATCGTTTTCCATCATTTTTCTGTACACCAAACGTACCCCATCTCCAATCTTCAGTATTGTTTTCTCGTTTTGAAACATGTCGTCGGTTTGTTGCACGGAGATGCGACCGCCACCATCTAAATCAATAACCACCATATTGGTCGGTGTGAAAGAAGCAGGGAAATAATGCTCGCTTGTAAGGGTAAACACCTTGCCTGTTTTAGACAATTGCTTCTTCTTGAAATCCGATTTGTGGCAATGATTGCAGCGTTCTGCTTTCATCAAATAGACAGTTCCGCAACTTGAGCATTCATATCCTTTGAGATACACCAAATGGTCCTTCTCGCGTTCCTGCATCATTTCTGAGGAAAACATTTCGTGAGCAGCATATCCGCGACTTTCAAAGTCTCCTTGTTTGCGCAATTGCAAATAATCCTGATAAGTTTCCACGTTTTCAAATAGTAGATTATTCAGAACAGGCTTACTAATCTCTATGGTTGATGTAACACGAATGAGGTTGGTGCCATTCATATAATCAAAAAGAAGTGTAGCCCCTTTTCTGTTTTCAATGGCACTTATCAATTGGAGCAATCCATGACAGGCTCCTGTATATCCTACGGCAGGCGTTATCGTATCTTTCAGTAGTTGTGTTTCTAGATTGAATCCTGCTTTCTTCAAAGAGCCAAAGGCTAATTTTGCATAGGGAGAATTTAGAAAGAGGGCATCCACAGTAGTTGGATACAGATTGCTTTTCTTCAATACAGTTGCCATGTTGGAGACAAAACCTGCGGTGCGTGCAAAGCGGGCATCATATTGAATATTGTCGCCTTTATAGGAGAAGTCTTCAGCAATAGCGGCTGAGAAGGATTGACAATCGTTGATTTCGGCTATGCCATCTTCATTCGAAATCAGCAGGGCAACAGCAGCATGACCAAAGGGGGTGGCGGTTTCATTTCCAATAGCAGGATAATACACATTGGCAGCCACCAACAACACATTCCTGTAGGCTCCGCTTTTGACCAATGTATCTGCCAACAGCAACGCATCCGTGCCTGCCCGTGATGTTCCGCCAAAATCGAACGCAAGGATGCCTTGGGGCAATTCGAGCAAATCGGCAAGGAAGGAGGCGTGATATCGTTCTTTGAAAACAGGCGTAGTAGAAGCAAACAAAATGGCATCCACACCCGTTGATTTTAATTGCAGTTGGCTGCATGCCTCAAAGGCAAGAGTCATGATGTCTTCGTCGGTGTAGCAAACCGCATGGTTTCCTTTGGAACGGACTCTCGGATGCAAAGTTGTATCTGCTATCCTGAAGTGCGGGAACGCTACCGCATATTTTTTAATAGTACTCACTGTTCTAGTTCTTTTGCAATGTTAATTTTTAATATCTCTGAGGTTCCGCCACCAATCAAGGTGAAGCGAGCGTCGCGTAAATAGCGCTGCAAGGGATAATCGTTAGCATACCCATAGGATGCCAATACTCTAGAAGCATTATCGCAAATAGAGTTGGCACATTCGGAGGCATAAAGTTTGGCTATCATAGCTTCCTTCTTGCGTGATTTGTTGTTGTCGCTTAAAGAAGCAGCATACAAGGTGTAAAGCTTGGAAGTTTCCAATTGCACTGCCATTTCCGCAAACTTCATCTTCACAGCTTGGAATTTATAGATGGGTTGCCCGAATTGCTTTCTTGCTTTGGCATATTGCAGGGCGTCTTCATAAGCTGCTGTGGCAACGCCAATGGCGAGTGCTGCCGTCATGATGCGTATCTCTGCGAGGATTTCTGACAAGTATTTGGTGCCGTCGCCGAGCTTGCCTAACAAGTAGTTTTTGGGGAGTTTCACATTATCAAAGAAAACCTCACTAGTGACCGAACCTCTGACTCCTAATTTCTCTATGGTCTTGCCAACCTTCACGCCTTCGAGTTTGGCAGGCACAAAGAATATAGACAAGCCTTCTGCCGTATCTGTTTTGGCTAAGACCGTGAAGAAATCTGCTACCGGAGCCGAAGTCACCCATGTCTTTTGTCCTTCAAGAATGAAGCCATCCTCAAGCACCTGCGCTTTGCTTTGGATGCCGAATAAATCGCTGCCTGCATTGGGCTCTGTCATGCAGATGCCGCCCACCATGTCGCCTTTCAATGCGGCGCTGAAATAACTTTTCACTTCGGCATCACCCAATCTGTTTAGGAAATACGTAGCCATCAAGGATTGCATAGTGCAGGCAGCAGCCAAGGATAGGGAACCGCGCGACAGTTCGATGACCGCCAAGGTATAAGAAACAATATCCATATTGGTGCCACCATCGGCTTCCGAATAACGCATACCGAAAAACCCTAAGTCGCCAACTTCTTTAAATAATTCTCTTGGAAATTCATGGTTTTCATCAATAGCCTGCGCATTCGGCATAACACGTCTATCAACAAAGTCTTTAAACGTCTGCTGTATCTGTTGCTGTATTTCTGATAGCTCGAAATTCATAGTTTATGCTATTAGTTAGGGGATCACTGCTGTAGCCTCTATCTCTATTAATGCCGGATGATCCAATAAATCCACCACGAATATCATACTCATGCAGGGGTAATGATTTCCCATTAGGGTTTTCCATATTTTGCCCAATTCTCTTCTTGATTCGAGATATTGGTCGCGGTCTTTGCAAAAGCAGGTCATTTTGCAGATATGTTCAGGTTTGCCGCCGGCTTTGTTGACTACGGCTAAAATGTTTTTCAAGGCTTGTTCGAACTGCGGAATGAGTTTGTCGCTGTTGAAGTGTTCCTGTTCGTCCCATCCCACTTGTCCACCCAAATAGAGGGTTCTGCCGGCTTGGGCTAAGATGCCGTTGGAATATCCTTTCGGCATGAGCCAATCGTCGGGCAATATCGTTTCGTGTGTTTTATTTGTTTCTGACATAGGTTATAAACTTGCTATAAATCTCTAAATTTCTCGGTTGCTATCTTATCAATTTCAAAGCTCTCGTTCTTGAACACCACGCCGTATTCCTGACGGGCTTGTTCTTTCGTCACCACTTCGTTCTGCACATCGGCTACCACACTCGCCACATCGCGTTCTTCAGGCTCGCCGAAGCCACCGCCTCCGCTCGCAATTTGTTTGAAAATCGTGTTGGAGGGGATGCCTTCTATCAAATCTTTGCTCATGGGCGTATGCACTTTGCCGTCGGGGTAGGTAAGTGTAATGCTGTTCAGCAGGCTGCCTTTGCCGCCAAAGAGACCGTAATTGGGTTCCACATCGCCATCGCCAAACACCACCATCGTGGCATTGTCGCCGCCCATCTGTATGATGGTTTCCACACCCAATCCGCCGCGCCATCTGCCGACGCCGCCCGAATCGCATAGGTATTCATGTTTCAAAATCAAATGCGGGGTTTGCTGTTCGTACATCTCATAATCTTGGTCTAACAAGCCGCCCGACGCATCTATCATCCCGATATGGTCGTAGCCATCGTCGCCTTCCAAAGCGCCCGAGCCGCCTTTCAATCCCATGAAACATATATCCACATATTTCTCCTCGTTGCGCGAATGTTTCCCCGTGAACAAAGCACACAGCAGATGATTCCATCCCGCAGTGACTCTTCCGGGCATGGCAGGTCCCAAAGCTTTAAAGATAGAATCGGCTATCTGTGGACACAGATGGTTGCCAAAAGTGGTGGCTTTCGGATAGGAGGCATTGAGGATGCTGCCTTCGGGCACAATATAGGTCAAAGGTTTTATCATGCCTTCGTTGTGAGGTATCTCAGGATTCACCATTTGGAGGAAGGTGAGGGTGATAGCTGAACAAGAGGAAGTGTAGGTGCCATTCACAAAGCCATTGGTTTGCGGTGAGGTTTCCGAGAAGTCGAAGGTGACGTCTTCGTCTTCCACAATGATTTTGGCTTTTATCTCGAACTCGGAGCCTATATGTTTGCCATCATAATATACTTTGCTGCTGCCATAATACGTCCCGTTGGGCACCGAGGAGATTTCCGCCCGCATCATCTTCTCCGTACTTCTGAAGAGTTCATTCTTATGCGCATCGAAACAAGGAAAACCGTATTTCTTTACTAGCGCCATCAATCTTCTTTCACCTAAACTACAGGCGCCTATTTGCGCTTTGATGTCTTCGGGCACCATCGTCAGGCGAATGTTGGCAAATATCAAATTCCACACATCCTGACGCAATACGCCTTTTTCATAAATCTTCACAGCAGGTATGCGCAAGGCTTCTTGCCACACCTCGGTAGCATTGGGATTGTAGCCCCCCTGAACCGCGCCACCTATGTCAGCCTGATGTCCTTTGGCGGCTGACCATCCTACGAGTTTCTCTTCAAAAAAGATAGGCTTGAAGATAGCCACATCATTGTTTTGGTTGCCCATGGAGAACACATCATTGTGGATGATGACATCGCCCGGGAAAATATTGTCGCCATATTGTTTGATGATGACACGGCATACAGGACCCAAAGAGAAACTCAATATCGGCAGGTTTTCCGTTTGCTCAAGCATATTGCCTCCGGCATCGTATAAGCCCGTCACGAAATCTTTCGCTTCGCACAAGATGGGCGAGCGGGTAGTTTTGGTGAGCGAAATGCTCATCTCGTCGGTGATGGAACGAAATGCCCTTTCGAATATGGAAACCAATATGCTATCTATCTTAATTTCTGACATCATTCTTTATTTTTTCTTTTCGAAACCATTTGGCATTAAAAATTTATTATACACGATGTTCGCCCCTCCTACCCCTGTTTCGCAGTTGTAGGATGCGCCAATAAACACGGTGGTGTTGATTTGTTCTATCAAAGCAGGTCCTTCGATGTTGAAGTTATCAAACAATATGTCGCCATCATACACGGGCACTTCCTGCATGGCATCGTTTTCGGGCACATACGCCGGACGATGACATTTCAGGGCTTCTTCCAAAGTTGCCGCCCCTTGTTTCTTCTTCCCCGAAAGGGAAACAGGTTTTTCGGTGACGCCCACAGCCCGCAATCTAACGTTGATAATTTCGAGTTCGGTGCCTTCATGTTTCAGCTCATAGCCGTATTTGCGGTTGTGTTCGGCATGAAAAGTTTCGGCTATGCCATCGGTGTTGAAGTGCAGAATATCGTTCATGGTGACCTCCAAAGGCACTTCGTGGAACTGTCCCATATAGCGCAAATCTATCGAAGGCAGGTATTCAATCTTATCTTTCGTGATGCCTTCTTCCATCAAAGTGGCATCGGCTTCTAGCTTCATCTCAGCATATAAAGCTAAGAATTTGTCTTTGGTAAGTTTCGAGAAGCGTGTCATGTAGGAGCGCACATAATCGTGTTTCAAATCGCCCAACAACATGCCCGCGGCGCAAAAGATGGATGCCACATCGGGCACCACAAACATCGGAATCTCCAACTCGCGACATATTTCGCCTGCATGGATGGAGCCTGCCCCGCCTGCGCATATCATCAAAAACTCTCTAGGGTCGTAGCCGCGTTCCACAGACACCTGACGGACGCCTTGCGCCATATTCATGTTGATGACGCGATACATGCCCGCGGCAGTCTGAATGGCATCCAAGCCCAAAGGTTTTCCAAGGAATTCCTCCGTCAGTCGGGCAGCTTTTTCTTTATTTAAAATATATTTTCCGCCCGCAAAAAAGTTCGGGTCGAGGTAGCCTAATATCAAATCGGCATCGGTGCAAGCGGGAAAGAAACCGCCACGGTCGTAAGAAATCGGACCGGGCAAGGAACCCGCACTCTGCGGACCCATCTGCAACAAATCGCCGCTATCTATCCATCCGATGCTGCCACCGCCTGCGCCTATGGTGACTATATCCAAGGTCGGCAAAGCGATTCGGTGCCTATCTATGTTGCCATCCGTACTCGTGACGCATTGATGGTTCACCACCAATGAGGCATCGAAACTCGTGCCGCCCATATCCATGGTGATGCAATTGTCGAAACCCAAGAGTTCGGCATAATACGCCCCTGCAATGGGTGCTGCTGCGGGACCCGAAAGTACGGTGACGGCAGCAATTTTGCGTGCCACTTCGGGCGTAACCACACCGCCGTTGCTCTGCATAATCATCAGCTTGCCCGTGAAGTTGATGCCGTGGAGTTTCTCCAACAGCGCTTCCAAATATTTATCTATCACCACGCCGATATAGGCATTGATGCAGGTGGTGCTCACGCGTTCGTAGAAACGCACCGAAGGCAACACCTCGTAGGAGCCGCATACAAACAAAGTGGGCAGTGCCCGGCGCAGATATTCCGTTGCCTGCTTCTCGTGTTCCGCATTCAGATAGGAATTCATGAAACAAACTGCCACGGCTTTCACCTCTTCTTGCTTCAGTTTAAGGATAATCGCGTCAAGTTCTTGGGTATCCACCGCCTTCAAGGCATTGCCTTCGGCATCTATCCGCTCGTCAATCGTGTAGCGCAGATGGCGAGGCACGAGGGGTTTCACATTGCGATAATGGTTGTTGTAGCGTTCTTCGCGCACACCACGGCGCATCTCCAAAGCATCGCGGAAGCCTTTGGTGGTGATGAGGGCGGTTTTGGCGCCGTTCATCGTGAGTAAAGCATTGGTGGCGACGGTGGTGCCGTGCACTATGGTATCAATATCTTTGATGAAATCAGGAAGGTCGAACTGAAGTTTCTCGGCAATTTCTTTGATGCCTGTTATAAAACCTATGGACGAATCCTCGGGGGTGGAAAGTGTTTTGTGAATCAGAGCCGTTCCATCATCGCCAATCAGAAAAAAGTCTGTGAAGGTGCCGCCTACATCTATCCCTAGTTTATATTTCATTATAATATGTTCGTTTTCAGATATGTTTTAGTGAATAAAGGACACGCTTCATCCTTTATTTCTTTTGTTATTTATTGATATTACGTGATAAATTTTTAGGAGTGTAAAATTAGTAAATTTTTGGTAACTGCAAAGATTTTTTTTTGTAAAAATTCTTAATAAGGGGAAAATATCACCACATAGGCACAATAGGCACATAGAAAATCGAAGCTTGTTTCCCGCAGATTTCGCAGAAAAAAGACTCACCACATAGACACAATAGACACATAGGAAACCATTTTTTTATACAGAAAACATAGAAGTAAGACGCAGATAAGAATATTTTAAGCCTCTGTGAAACTCCGTGTTTTTCCTCCGTGCGACTCTGTGGTATAGCAAAACAAACTTACCACAAAGGCACACCAATGAAAGCACAAAGCCAACAAATCGGACGCAATCGCTCAGCCAATATCTTGCTAAAATATTTAGATAATCAACTCAATTACCACTGATTGTTACATGATGTAATTATGCTATCCTGCTCATTATCAGATGTTTTTCATTCAAATAGCGCATGATATCATGGCAGAAGTTTCATTTTTCTGCCTAGGAGTTTCATTTTTCTGCCTAGAAGATTCATTTATCATGGCAGCAAAATCTTTTATCATGGCAGCAATTTCATTTTCCTGCCTAGAAGATTCATTTTTCATGGCAGCAAAATCTTTTATCATGGCAGAAGTTTCATTTTCCTGCCTAGAAGATTTTGTTTTCATGGCAGCAAAATCATTTTCCTGCCTAGAAGTTTCATTTTTCATGGCAGAAAAAACTTTTATCATGGCAGAAAAAACGTCTTTCTATCACAAAAGACGTTCTAAAAACCGAGATAAATTTCTAATCAGTAAGGGTGAATTTCATCCGTGGACTCATCATGGATTCCCCTGCTGCGTTCGTAACAGTTACAGCATAAAATTGAGCAGTTCCAAAGGGAACATTCGAAACTATCATCGCTCTCGAATCGGGTCCAACATAACCAATAGTAAAAACTTGTGTATCTATAGTGGCAAACACATACACTTTATACGTTTTTGATTCTTGTAAATGAATTTCCAAGCCTTCCAAAGGTTCAATATAAACTTTTACAGTGTGAAGACCATTCCAAGCAACAATTTTTTTGATAACAGGTGCTTTATTTACCGGGTGTTTTTCAGGGGCACGGTTCAAATCAAAGCCCGACAACATTAAATTTTCACTATCATCCTCATATTCATTGTTGACGTAGTTCAATAATTTCTTAATCATTTTATACAATTTGCCCGATTGCAAATTACGATCGTCAATACTGCCACCTTTATCCACTAAATCCGTGGCATCTAAGGATAATTTGTATTGCGCTTTGAATGCAACCGCAGTCACTGTAGGCGTGGCATAAGCAAGCACATTAAAGTACACGCCTTTGGTTATTATTACGTTTGTAAGTTGGTTAATCTTGACATACTCTGTTTTCTTCAGATGAAGAACGGCTTTAATTAAATCAATTGTTGTCATAATGTTTTGTTTTTTAAATTAATACTAAATTATACCATAAATAATCCATGTCATTTATGAAGGTACAAAAGTACAATAAGCTGTGCGCCACACCAAACGTTTTTATACGAGTGCCCTCTTTTTTGTATCTATTATGCAGTAAACCATACATATAACATTTTTTCTCAAAAAAGGCATCCTTATAGCTTGCCGAAATAGGAATTTCCTCGCCAACCAATTTGATATTCTTAATGTTATAGGGCTTTTTCAAGATGTCTTCGTTTAGCTCCAAACGCCTTGCCACATAAACCTTACCCGAATACATGCCGTAGTAATAGCCCACAAAATAAAACATATTGATGATGTGCGAGCGCTCGGTTTGCAAAAAAAAATCCTTTGGAAGCCAAGCAATCACGTTGCTTAAGGACACCAAGGGGGATTTGATTTCCAAGGTCCACAAATAAAAATTTACATAATTGCCGTTCCCCTTGATATACAAGATTTTCATCGGGTCACGCAGCAATTGGTGTACCTCATTCGGCACATAAGGTTTTTCGCCTATTTTCTTTTCTTTTTCGATAAGAGCAGGCGTGAGAATCTTTGCCATAGCTTACAGTTTTTTTGTTTGATACTAAAAATATACAAAAGTAAAAACATTTTATTATTTGTTGATAAATAAGTACCATAATTGATTAAAATTTCGTACCTTTGACAAAATTTTCTAATTAAAAATATAAAGCCATGAAAAACTCTTCAAAATTTCTTTTGCTTGCAGTTATTCTCACAATTGCATTTTCATTCTCAAGTCGAGGACAAACGCCTGTCAGTGGCGGAATTTATGCAAACACCACTTGGACGGTGGGCAATAGTCCGTATGTTGTTACGGGAAATGTAGTTGTTTTTCCAGGTGTTACGCTTACAATACAGCCGGGGGTTGTGGTTAAATTTGATAATGCTATGATGTTGGAAATACGACAAGCATCACTAATGGCACTAGGTACAAGCGCCGATTCCATAACGTTTACAAGTAGTTCTGCGAGTCCTACTGTTGGGATATGGAATAAGATTTATATTAATGGTGGCACTTCTTTATCGAAATTCAAATACTGCTCTATTAAATATGCTATCTATGGGATAAACATTTCTTCCACTACACCCGTACAAATGTCTAGCTCCGCATTGAGTTCAAATAATTATGGCTTAGTTAGCTCCGGGTTAGCAAGCCTTACAATTGATTCCTCTAATTTTTCTCATCATGTTGATATTGGGGTGTCAGTCTCTGGTACTGGATGTTTAATGATGCTGAATCATTGTAACTTTAATAATAATCATTACGGTATAGATGCTGGCAATATTAGTACAAATAGTAAGGTTCTTGATTGTAATTTCACTTCAAACGAAACCGGTATGCGAGTTAGTAATGCACTAGTTAGCAATTGCCATGTTGAATTAAATAACATTGGATTAGAAGGATATCGCACTCTTATTACAAATTGTTATGTGTATTCAAATTCCATTAATGGGATAAAATCGGAGTATGACTCTATCAATAATTGCCAAATATTAAATAATCATATAGGTATTCAAGCCATGTCAGCCATCATTGAGCATAATGACATTGAAAACAACGATTATGGGATTTCGACTAATAATGGAAATAGTAGTTTAGATTATTCTACTAAAATATTTGGCAATTCTATTACGAACAACGATATCGGGATATTTACTGGAAATGCTACCATAAGTAAAAATGTATTGGAAAATGACTCTGTTGGGGTCTGGTTAACCACATCTATAAGTGTTATGTATTGCAACAAGATTTGTAATTGCTATACAAGTGGCTTTACATACGCCGGAACAAACAATATTTCTTATCCAAATAATTATTGGTGCACAATTGATTCAACAATGATTGAATCGTATATCATTGATGGCTATGACAATGTTAGTTATGGTCTTGTCAACTTTATGCCTCTCGATACTTCGCAATGCTATTTAACAGGATGCAATCTAATCATTACAGCCTCGGTTACGAATGCTTTGTGTGATACATGCCATACAGGTACAGCCACAGCGCATGTAGTAAATGGTGTGGCGCCCTACACTTATACTTGGTACACATCACCCTTGCAAACCACTCAAACTGCCACACATCTTGCTTCCGGGACCTACACACTTTGCGTGGTTGATGGCAATGGATGCTCTGCATGTAATTATACCATATTTGTTGATTCCACTAATTGTGCAGGATTTACTGCCACCACCCAAACCGGCAATGCAACCTGCGGCACGTGCAATGATGGAACTGCTTGGGCAAATGGCTCCGGAGGTTCTCCACCCTATTCTTATACATGGTACACCAGTCCAATGCAAAATACCAGCACAGCCACAGGGCTATTACCCGGCACATATCAGGTGTGTGTAACAGATTTGTATAACTGTGCCGTGTGCCATGTAGTTACTATCTCCATGGGCAATTGCTCAGCGCATTTTGATTTATACCCCGACAACCTTGTTCTGCATCAATACACCGCAGTAAATATGGCATCCGGGATATTGCCTTTACATTATTTATGGCAGTGGGGCGATGGCACCACTGATACCTTAGCACTACCAACACATTCGTATAGCACAGCAGGATTCTATGCCATTTGTCTCACTATTACCGATGCTGTTGGCTGCACCAATACGTATTGCAACTCCTATTATTTGCAAAAAACAGACAACACCATGGTTACTGTAAATGTGATTGAACCTATTACGGTTGGAACTGATGATTATTCACCAACGCATTCTTTCGTTCTCGCTCCCAATCCCGCTACTGATTTTGTTACAATCACCTCAACACAAAAAGACAATGCCACTATCAAAGTCTATAACCTACTTGGTGAACTGAAAAGCACTACCACCACATCACAAGCCAATACAAATGTTGATATATCCAAGCTTGCGGCGGGAGTTTATATTATAGAAGTGGTAACGGATAAAAACAGTTATAGACAGAAATTTATCAAAGAATAAAGAAGTATAGCGTGTAATATTCATCGGATGACTCCAAGTCATCTGATGAATATGTGCACAACTAAAAGCCCAATCCCTAAAAACCAAATAGTCTCGACCCTAATAGTCTAATAGCCTACAGCCTAAACCCCTAATAGTCTAAAGCCTAAACCCCTAATACTTCAACCACTTCCACAATTCCTTATAGCTAACCTTTTTGCCATACATCAAAATGCCGGTGCGGTAAATCTTCGCTGCAAACCATGTGGCACCTAAAAAGCCTAGTACTAACAAACCCATAGAAAGTATTAACTCATAAGTAGGCACACCAAAAGGTAAACGTATCATCATCACGATAGGCGAGGTCAGCGGGATAATCGAGAACCAAAACGCCAAAGGTCCTTGCGGATTGTTGATGATGGTTTGCGAAAGCACAAACGCCAAGATAAGTGGTATAGTTATAGGCAACATGAACTGTTGCGTGTCCGCCTCATTATCCACCGCCGAACCTATAGCCGCAAACAAAGCACCGTACAACAAATAGCCAAACAAGAAGAAAAACAGAAACATCAAAATAATCATCACATAGTTATAACTCCCCACCGAATGCATCACCGAATTCATCATCTCGGTATCTTCATCTTTGGGAGTGCTTTTGTCTATAGTGTTCGTCATCAAGGTATGCTGCTGCACATTAATTCCCTTTTGCTCCGTGCTCACATTTTTCTTTGTAGCCGTAAACACCGAGGCTTGAAAAACCGTAACAATGCCTAAGGTCAATACAATCCACAGCATAAACTGTGTCAAACCCACCAAGGCAATGCCCGTAATCTTCCCCATCAACAACTGAAAAGGCTTCACCGAAGATACAATGACCTCAATAATGCGACTCGTTTTCTCTTCTATCACCCCGCGCATCACCTGCGAACCAAACATAAATATGGAGATATAAATCAAAATTCCTGCAAACAAACCTATCATCATGGTCAACTCGGGCGAACTATTTTCACCCGTTTGCACATTCTCCATTTTCAGGTCAATAGTGGTCTTCACCGATTCAATATCCTTCTTATCCAAGCCATATTTATCGTGTAGCATCTTATTTTCCAATACATATTTCATCTTTTCGTGAACATAGCTCGTCACACTGATGCCGGGTTGTTTGTTTGAATAATAAAGCAAAGCCGAATTCGAATCCGTCAAGGTAGGCTTGGGAATATACAGCAGGCAATAGCTCCCCGACTTTATCAGATTGTCTTTAGCCGTTTTGATATTGGTGGGCAGATAATTGAATTGCACCGACTTGTTGCTTGTCAGATGATCTACATAGATGCCTGTTTCGTCCACCACATCAATGTTTTTGGTATCCTCACCCCATTTGGAAATAAAAAACGGAACTATCATCAGCGAAGCCATCAATATCGGACCCAATATGGTCATCACTATAAACGAACGTTTTTTCACACGCGACAAATATTCGCGCTTAATAATAATGAGCGTCTTTTTCATACGTGTTTATTCTGTTAGGTTAGTAGCCGAGTTATATTTGAGTGTATCGTTGTTCACCTTGGCAATAAAAATATCGTTCATGGTCGGGATAATCTCGCGAATGGCATGTACATTACCAAATTGCATCAATGCCTGTATCATTTCATTGGTGGTTTTTCCACTCCTGATTTTGATGTTCGCGGTCAAAATGTCATCAGCATGGGCTTCTTGCTCAATGATGAAATCACCGTTCAGTTGATGTTTCAACTCATGATTATAACCTGTAAGTTCCACCTGATACACATTGTCTTTATAGGTATTCTTAATCTCTTTCACCTTACCTTCCAATATCTTATTGGATTTGTTTATCAAAGCGATGTCGTCGCACAATTCTTCCACCGACGACATATTGTGCGTGGAAAATATAATCGTGGCGCCGTTTTCCTTCAAGCGAATAATTTCATCTTTAATGATATTGGCATTGATAGGGTCGAATCCACTAAAAGGCTCATCAAAGATGAGCAGTTTCGGGTCGTGCAACACGGTAACAATGAATTGAATCTTTTGCTGCATCCCTTTCGAAAGCTCTTCCACTTTACGATTCCACCAACCTGCAATCTCAAACTTCTCAAACCAATATTTGAGTTTCTTCATGGCATCAGCCCGCGAAAGTCCTTTCAGTTGCGCAAGATACAATGCCTGCTCCCCTACTTTCATTTTCTTATACAAACCGCGTTCTTCGGGAAGATAGCCGATTTGCTCTATATGATTCTGACGCAGTTTTTCACCATTCAGCAACACTTCGCCTTCATCGGGACCCGTAATCATGTTGATGATACGAATCAAAGTGGTTTTCCCCGCACCATTCGGACCTAACAGACCGTAAATGCTTTGCTGCGGCACACTGATAGAAACACCATTCAAAGCAACATGATTGGCAAATCGCTTGGTGATGTTGTGGGTTACAAGTATATCCATTTCTTTTATTTAAGATTTATGATTTTAGAATTTAGATTTATAAATAAAGATTGTAATGTGCATATACAATAGGAATCAACGTTGATAATTATTTACTGAATATCAATTACCAATTACCGATACTATATACCCGATTACCCAATACCATTTACCTGCTTACCATTTACCCTTTACCCAATTACCCTCTACCCTTCTTATTGAAAGAACTCCCGCATCTTTTCAAAGAAGCCTCTATCTTTCAGTCCGGGTTGTGGTTTTATGTTTTCAGAGTCCATAAGTTTGTAGATCATCGCTTTTTCTTCTTTCGAAAGCACTTGAGGTGTCCACACATTGATGCCTACCAACAAGTCACCACGACCATAAGAGTTTAAGGATGGTAAACCTTTGTTTTTAAGCTTGAGGATTTTGCCGGATTGCGTGCCGGCTTCTATTTTCACACGAGCTTTCCCTTCTAAAGTCGGCACTTCCACTGTGGTGCCCATCACGGCTTCCGGAAAGCTGATATAATGATTATACAACAAATTGTTGCCATCACGAACCAATTCAGGATGATCTATTTCTTCAATCAATACAATCAAATCACCGGGTTGTCCGCCACGAGCGGCAGCATTGCCTTTGCCACTCATAGAAAGCTGCATACCTTCAGCAACGCCTGCCGGAATCTTTATGCTGATGATTTCATCGCCTTTGATGATACCATTGCCAAAACAACTCGTGCATTTCTCCGTGATAGATTGACCTTCGCCGCCACAAGAAGGACAAACAGAGGATGTTTGCATTTGTCCCAAAAATGTATTCGTCACCCGACTCACCTGTCCTCTTCCACCGCAGGTAGTACAGGTCTTGTAGGAACTGCCATTTTTAGCACCCGTGCCACTGCAAGGTTTGCATCCCACGTACTTGTTGACGTTGATTTTCTTTTCAACGCCTAGGGCAATTTCTTCTAAAGTCAGTTTCATCTTTACCCGAAGGTTGCTGCCGTAGTTCACTTTCCTGCGTTGCGACTGTCCTCCACCTCCAAAGTTGCCGAATGCACCTCCAAAGATGTCACCAAAATGACTGAATATGTCGTCCATACTCATGCCACCACCACCATTAAATCCTTGAGAACTACCCATACCTTGGTGCCCATATCTGTCATAGCGACTCTTTTTCTCAGGGTTGCTCAGCACATCGTAAGCTTCCGCTGCTTCTTTAAATTTCTCTTCAGAAGCATGGTCGCCGGGGTTCTTATCCAGCTTCTGGTCGAGCAATGTGTAATCGACATCAGCCGAGCTGACAAAGCGAAACGCACCTATATGATGCTGACCACTGGTC
>CAIOJS010000008.1 GCA_903858655.1 uncultured bacterium
CATCTTTCAAAGTGGCACCATTTCAACCGAAACGGCTGGCACGGTCTGACCGAAATAGCCACTTCATTTCAAAACTCGTTATTCATCCTAATACCCATAATTTTTATCCATAATGGCTGAATCGTTTTCTATTGGAGCATTTGGAGCAGAAATACGATTTGGAGCAACAATATTATTGTTTTTAATCACCTGATACCACTATCAATTGTTGAAAATATAGTTCCAGTAGAACTGGCAAAACCTACAGCAGGAATGACCATTTGAATTTGAAAAATATAATTTGTACCAGGAAAAGTAATTTGCGTCCAAGACACACCTCCATTAGAAGTCTTATATATTCTTCCATTATTTACATCAGTGCCACGGCCACCAGCCAATCCATGTAATGAATCAGTAAAAAAAAGTGAATAAATATGAGTTGCTCCAGTTAAGCCATAGCCCAAAAAACTCCAAAGTGTACCACCATTTGAAGTTTTTATTACATTTGATGGGTAAGAACTACCAGGAGCAGAATAAGCTGCAAATCCATAATTAACATTAATAAAATGTAATGCAGTAATCTCTTCATTACTTGCTACAGGAGGATATTGATTACCCCATACTACACTTCCATTATTTGTAAATATACATGCCCCCATGTCTCCAACTGACCATCCCTTTAGACTATCAATAAATTGAATTTTCTCTAAAGTACCTAAGGGAGTTGGTGTAGTTTGGTGTGTCCAAGTCTGTCCACAAAGATTTAAGGCAAATAAGGTTGCCACTGACAATAAAAGTAAATTTTTCTTTTTCATATTTTTTTTATTTATTACCTCGCATTCCAAACGAAGTGGTTAGTATTAAATAAAAAAAGCGTGGAACTATAACTATATCCGCTTCGAGGCACTGAGATACCTTTGCTACAAATAAGTCAAGCCCACGCCTTTGGCGTGAGCGTTGAACCTATTATCCTTGTAGCAATGAAATTTCTCAGTTTTCGAAGCAAGAATAAAAGCTAACGCTTTTTCTTAAATTTCTTATGTTGTAAAGAACGAAGCAAAATTTTCTCAAATTTCGAACTGCAAATATAGTACTTTTTAATCAATTTGATAAAAAGCAAATAAAATATTCAAACAAATCATTCAAAACATTCCGCCCCGCTGGGGCTTAAATCCGTGTATGTATTGTTTTTTCTACCGATATATCGCCTCTACGAGGCTTAAAACATTATATCCTGCAAAATCAAAGCCACCAATTAGGCTTCATGAAATGCGAATTAGGGTTCGTGAAATGCAAGTTAGGCTTCGCGAAATGCAAGTTAGGGTTCGTGAAATGCAAGTTAGGCTTCATGAAATGCAAGTTAGGCTTCGTGAAATGCAAGTTAGGCTTCGTGAAATGCAAGTTAGGCTCCGTGAAATGCGAGTTAGGCTTCGTGATATGCAAGTTAGGCTTCGTGAAATGTGAGTTAGGGTTCATGAAATCTGTTTCAAACTATGTTTGAAATAAATCAAGCTTGATTATTAATGAACTAAAATAATAAAATTCTTCTTTTTACGTGAGTAATCATCAGATGACTTGGAGTCATCAGATGACGGTGGATTAAAATACTTATGCCGATAACTTGAAATTACCTCCCTTTAACTGATTCATTCCTACCGTATTCTTTTTTGCCTGGCTTTTGGCTTGTCGGGCGAAGTATCTTTGTTGTGAAAATAATTTATGGAAAAATCAAAACACTTTATCTATACCTAAAATCAAAAATCATTAACCAAAATCATAAATCTAAAATCTAAAAACATGAAAACACCAAAATTTCTAAAGCAAAGTATCGCAACCGCTGTGTTGCTGGTACTATTTTTCATCATTCCTGTGAGTATTATTTCGCAGAAGAGTTATGTTACGGCTTTGCCGAAACAAGAAAAACGTGATGCAGTGAGTCGGGCTACTATGCGCCCCAAACAAACGAGCGACAATGATGACAAGACCCTGTCGCCTTATTTCTTTGTGAAGGGCGAAGGCAATGGCACCGAACAACTGCCACTGAAAGCTACAGGTGCCGATGTGAATATTGCAGGCGTGATTGCCGATGTAACCGTGAAACAAACCTATGTGAACAGCGGCAAAAGTGTGATTGAAGCCATTTATATTTTTCCTGCTTCGACGCGTGCTGCAGTGTATAGCATGAAAATGAAAGTGGGCGACCGACTGATTACGGCTAAGATACAAGAGAAACAAAAAGCCCGTCAGGATTATGAGCAAGCAAAAAGCGAAGGCAAAAACGCTTCCCTGTTGGAACAACAACGCCCCAATGTGTTTCAGATGAATGTGGCGAATATTATGCCCGGCGACACCATCAACATAGAGATGTGCTACACCGAATTGTTGATACCCGAAGAAGGGGTGTATGAGTTTGTGTATCCCACGGTGGTTGGTCCGCGCTACTCGAACAAATCGGAAGCAACGGCTTCGGCAAACGACAAATGGGTGTCGAATCCTTATACCCACGAAGGCGAAAAACCTGCTTACACCTTTACTATAGGTATAAATTTGGCAGCCGGCATGCCCATAAAAGATGTGCGCTGCCCTTCGCATGAGATGACCATAAATTATGAAACGCCCGCAAGCGCAAACCTGCAACTGAAAAACAGCGAAGTGTTTGAAGGCAATCGCGACTTGATTGTGCAGTATCGTTTGGCAGATAACAAAATTGAATCGGGTTTGTTGCTTTATAAAGGTGAGAACTCGGGCGAGAACTTTTTTCTTGCCATGGTGCAGCCGCCACCCAAACCAACGATTGACCAAATTCCACCTCGGGAATATGTTTTCATCATGGATGTGTCGGGTTCGATGAATGGTTATCCGATAGAAACATCGAAGAAAGTGTTGAAAAACTTGATTAAGAACATACGTTCGACGGATAAGTTTAATGTGATCCTATTTGCCGGATGTGCCAATCAATTTGAGCCACAATCGGTGTATGCTACTGACGAAAATCTGCAGAAAGCTTTGGCGATGATTGACCAACAACAAGGTTCGGGCGGCACAGAACTGATTACTGCCTTGAAGAAAGCCTTGTCCGTAGAGAAACAAAAGGGCTTTGCACGCACTTTCGTGATTGCAACGGATGGTTATGTCGATGTGGAAAAAGAATCCTTTGAGTTGATACAAAACAATCTGAACAAAGCCAATTTCTTTGCCTTTGGCATAGGCTCCGCTGTGAATCGTTTTTTGATAGAAGGCATTGCCAATGCAGGCTTGGGCGAATCTTTTGTGGTTACCAAACCCGAAGAAGCCGATGCGAAAGCCGATAAATTCAGAAGTTATATACAAAGTCCCGTGTTGACGGATATTAAGGTGGATTATGCAGGATTTGATGTGTATGACATCGAGCCTTCTCATGTGCCCGATGTGTTAGCCGAACGCCCTGTGATTTTGTTTGGCAAATATAAAGGCAATCCCGAAGGCACCATAAAGATTACGGGCAGAAGCGGTAAGGAAGATTTCACTTATACCTTTGATGTGAGCAAAACCAAAGCACAAGCATCCAACCGCGCCATTAAATACCTATGGGCACGCCAAAAGATACGCATGTTGGACGATTTTAATAATGCTGCCAACGATCCGAAACTCACCGAACAAATCACGGGCTTGGGTTTGAAATATAATTTGCTGACCAATTACACTTCGTTTATCGCCATAGACTCTGTGGTGAGAAATAAAGGCGGCAAACAAGTTACCGTGAAACAACCTTTGCCATTGCCCGATGGTGTGAATGATAATGCTGTGGGCATGGGCTATGGAGGAGCTTCAGGACAAATGGGTGTGAAAAACACCATGAAATCATCCTATAATTATAGCCCTGCTTCGGGTGCAACTTATAACGCAGCACCTTCCGCCACCGTTAGCGAAGAAAAAGTTATGACAATTGATGCTATTGAAATACAAGACGTCAAAGCCGAATCATTTGCTGTGGTCGAACAAATGCCTGAATTTATCGGCGGACAAATTGCCTTAGAAAATTTCATTACCGTTAATCTTGTGTATCCTGCTTTAGCGAAAACTTCGGGCATCATGGGTACCGTCTATATTGAGTTTACAGTGAAAGCTGATGGAAGCGTCACTGACGTGAAAGTGATGAGAGGCATTGGTAGTGGTTGTGACCAAGAAGCTGTGCGCGTAGTGAAACTTTCCACAAAAAGATGGACAGCGGGCAAACAAGGCGGCAAAAATATAGATGTAAAAATGACCTTGCCTATCAACTTTCAATTAAAATAATACCGTTTCTATTTCTCATTCTCATAAAAAAAGCCGACATCAAGTCGGCTTTTTTTATGGTTGAAACAGCAAAGTTGTTTTGAGGGGTTCTAGAAATTAGATTTTTCGAGGCGGACAAGGTTTTTAAAAGCGCAGTTTACTCAAGTAAATGAGCATTTTAAAAATTGAAGTCCAACGATGAAAAATCAATTTATAGAACTCCGTTTTACATGTTCTTCAAAGCAAACTCTCTACCAAGATTCAAAGCATTGAGATTGTTTTGTATCACGGTGTCGCCTTTTTTACCGAAAATGGCTCGGATGGCGCTTTCCAACTTATCGAATTCTATGCCTATGAAAGGAGATGAAGCCCCCAAGATAACCATGTTAGCAGATTTTGCTGCATTGATTTCCTTCGCCATCTTGTCGGCTTCCACCAACACATGACGTGGGAAAGAGCGTATCTCTGCATGTATCTTTTCCAAGTCGGGATAGTTGGGAATGTTGACAAAAGGTTCGCTGTTGGTGATCAGCCAACCATCGGGAGCCAACAAAGGCAAGTAGCGCAACGATTCCATAGGTTCAACGGCAATGATTAAGTCGGCTTTGCCTTGTGGGATTAAATCGGAATAGATTTCTTGGTCAGAAATCCTCAGATTCGATTGCACATCTCCTCCCCTTTGGCTCATGCCATGCACTTCCGCTTGTTTGATATACCATCCCATATTGATGGATGCATATCCAATTACTGCCGCTATCGAAAGGATTCCTTGTCCCCCGACTCCGCCTAATATGATGTCTTTTTTCATTATCTTGATTCTAAGTTTTCTTTTTATATATACTTTTCTAATCCTTTTTGAAGCTATTTTTTACCACTGAGACACTAAGTTCATTAAGAAACACTAAGAAGCAGGCAATTTGGCAAACTCTTCTGTTACTAAGGATACTAACTGACTCGTGATATTTTCACAATTAAAATTAATCAGAAGTCCTTTGGGTTTTCCCGTTAATTTCAAATACGACAATAATTGAGCTTTATACAAAGGAATCATTACTTCCACTGATTTTAATTCTATAACAATTATATTATTTACAAGTAAATCAAGTTTCAATAATCCTCCTAAATTCTTTTCTTTATAACTTATCGGAACATATAACTGCGATTGAACATTGAACCCCGCACTTTCCAATTCTTCGATAAAACAACGATGATAAACAGATTCCAACAAACCGGGTCCAATGTGTTTGTGAACCTCAATGGCACAACCAACAATTCGGTATGCCATATCGTTGATATACTTCTGTGTTATCATTTAATTTATTTACTCTTAGTGGCTCTAAGTGCTCTTAGTGTCTCAGTGGTTTACTTTTTCTCTTTATGTTTCTCCCTCATCCTTTTATCCAAAGATACGATACACTCCCGTGTGGGGATAATCACCGAAATGCCTTCATATTCTATCTCTTTTTTGAAGATAGCCACATTTTCCTCATGATTTTTCCGCAAGGGTTTTATGATATGACAATGTTCGGGGTCTATGCCCAAGCCCAAACATATCTCTTTCACTTTGCCTGTGGCTGCCGACTTCTGTCCGCCCGTCATGGCGGTGATGCTGTTATCCAAAATCACAACCGTCATCGGCGTATTATCATTGATAGCATCCAACAAACCCGTCATGCCCGAATGCGTGAACGTAGAATCGCCTATCACCCCTACGGATGGTCGCAAACCTGCATCTGCCGCACCTTTCGCCATCGTGATAGAAGCGCCCATATCCACACAAGAGTTGATGGCATCATAAGGCGCCAAAGCTCCCAAGGTATAGCAACCTATATCTGCAAACACGCGTCCTTTTCCATACGGAAGCATGGCTTCGTTGAGGGCAATATACGTATCTATATGCGAACAACCACTGCACAATGATGGCGGACGCCCAACAACTATAGCAGGCATCTCCACCGTTTCGGCTATTGTCAGCCCTAATGCTGCGCCCACCAAGTTTGGATTCAATTCTCCATCGCGCGGCAGCGTACCGTCCAACCTGCCTTTAATCTTTAAGCTATTATTCAAATAGCCGCGCAATAATTCTTCTATCATCGGCGCGCCTTCTTCAAACACTATAATCTCGTCACACTCTTTGCACAATTTTTCAATCATCCTGCGCGGCGCGGGATATTGCGAAACCTTCAAAACAGGATACGGAACAACCCTATCAGGATAATTTTCCATCAAATAATTAAACGCTATCCCAAAAGTGATAATCCCCAACTTTTTGTCGGCGCCATCCATATATTTGTTGAAGGGCGATTTTTCTCCTTCTTCAATCAAATCATTTTGTGCTGCCAACAAACTCTTGTAACGCTTGCGCGCCAAGGCAGGCAACAACACATATTGGCGCAAATCCTCAGGCAATTTCACAGGGTTTTGCTCCCGCGAAGCCGAACGCACCACACCCGAACGCGAATGTGCCAAACGCGTCGTGATACGCATCAACACAGGCAAATGATAGCGTTCCGACAGCTCGAAACCATAATGCACCATATCATACGCCTCCTGTTGGTTGGTAGGTTCCAAGATGGGCAACAGGGAGAACTTGCCATAAAAGCGCGAGTCCTGTTCATTTTGCGACGAATGCATCGAAGGATCGTCGGCGCTCACCACTATCATCCCTCCGTTGGTTCCCGTGATAGCAGAATTGATAAACGCATCTGCAGCAACGTTCAAACCAACATGTTTCATGCATGCCATCGTTCGTTTGCCTGCATACGCCATGCCGATGGCGCCCTCCACGGCGGTCTTTTCGTTTGCCGCCCAAAAGGCTTTTATGTTTTTTTCTTTCGCTTCCCGCGAATGATCTACATATTCGGTTATTTCGGTTGACGGCGTGCCCGGATAAGCATAAATCCCTGATATCCCCGCATCAATAGCGCCTTGCGCAATGGCTTCGTCGCCCAACAACATTACTTTTTGCATATATTCTGACGTTTTTTTTGTTCTAAATTAATTGGGTGCAAACCTACGTATTTTTTTTATTGTGGACAAGCAAATTGATGAAATTATTTTTTCAGACAAACATAGCCAACTCGAAACCACCAACTCCGAACTCTGAAATCCTTATCCTTATTCGTAACCTGTCCCGTACACAAAGTGTCGGGGTTCGCATATTCGTAACCTGTCCCGTACATGCAATGTCGGGGTTCGTAGGGATTTCTTGGTATTTGGTGTTTGGACCTTGTAATTTGGTTCTTTTTTTGGGCGCATCCCTCCTACGTCGGGTCGGGCTTTTCTCTCCAATTCCTCGCGCCTGAATAACGGCGCTGTGGGATTTCCGTTTCAATCCCTTGCGCGGGGGCTAACAGTCTTCTTTTCAATATACATTCGATGCCCAGCCATCCTTTCGCATCTTCATTAACTCAAAAAAAAACCTCGAGAAATCGAGGTTTTTTCTTTTCCAAAATCAGCATAAACTATTTCACACACATCATCTTTTTCGATTCCACCACTTTTCCGTCCACCATCAAACTGTAAGTATATGTGCCGCTACTCAAATTCGCTGCATAAACCTTAATCATACCTGCACCTGATGTTTTTATATCCACAGTTTTCATAATCCTGCCGTAGTTATCTGTAAACACTATCTGGGCATAATTGATATTATCTGGAATAAAATACGTAATCACTGTGTTTTCGGCAAAAGGATTTGGCACGTTCTGGTCAAGCACTATTGCCTGCACATTTTCCAATTCTATTTCAGTTGAATTTCCGCTACTTGGGTTAGTTAACATACTATGCGCGTTTCCACCGCCATTATTCACTCTACAACATTCATCCAAACGATTTTCAATAGAAGTAAGCCGTGTGTTAAATGAATTTATTACATTACGTAAACTATCTATTCTATGATTCAATTTATTCGTAATCGAATCGCTTTTTGTTTTCGCTTCTTTTAATGCCTGTATAATTACTGGAATAAATCCTGTATAATTTATAGTTTTATAATTCAATGCAGCTTGTATAACATTACCAAGGGAATCATATTTTGGAGGATGTACAGCTTCTTTCACAAGCTCAGGCAAAAATTGCTGTACTTCTTGGGCAATCATTCCTATTTGTGTACCTTGTGGCAGCGCCATATAACTATATTCAGTAGTTTTATAAG
>CAIOJS010000009.1 GCA_903858655.1 uncultured bacterium
ATGAAATGAGATTAGCAACGTAATTATTTCGGATTCACAAAGTCCCGCTTTTCTGTTTCGTAAATGAACTTCATCGGAGGTTCTTATTTGTTTTTGTTTGATTTCATCTTCAAAATTTTTGCAGAAATCATCTGTAGTAATAAAAATTTCAATAATTTTGTCCTGTAGCATTGATCTTGATTTTTTGTTGGATTGTACTACAAATATAATCAATTTTAATGCTACTATTTATTTGTATTTCATTATTTTACGAACAACCCATGTTGATAACTCTTATCCCGAACTCAGGTTAATAAGTTATTTTTGACATCAATAAGTTTGGCGAGGATGCTGATGGCGATTTCTTCGGGGGTTTCGGCGTTGAATTTGATGCCGAGGGGCATGTCGATGCGGTCAATTTCGTCTTGGGTGGCGATGTTGTTGGCGAGGAGGTTCTTTTTCACATCGTTCACCTTGCGGCGGCTGCCTATCATGCCCAAATAGGCATAGGGTTTGCGGGCGCAGAGACCGACTATGGTTTCGTCGTGTTCGTGTTTGTGGGTCAAAATCACGATATAGGTGTTGGCGGTGAAGTTGATTTTTTCGATTGCTGCAAGATAGTCCTCACAGACGCATTGGTAGGGTGCGGAGTCGAATTCGTCGTAGATGCCTGCGCGGGGGTCGTAGAGGGTGATATGAAAACCAAAGTCTTTGGCATATTTCGCCACGACGCGTCCGATGTGTCCCGCGCCAAAGATGAGGAGTTCGGCAGCGCTTTTGATGGGTTCGAAATACACTTCCACGGTGCCGCCACAGTGCATACCCAAATCTTCTTCCAATTGATAGGTTTTTTTCATGGGCACGCCGTGTTTCATCAGTGCGATGGCGTCGGTGATAGCCTGAAATTCGATGCTGCCGCCGCCTATGGTTCCGAGGATTTTACGGTCGGCGAACACGAGCATTTTGGAACCTGCTTTGCGTGGCGAGGAGCCTTTGGTGTCGGTGATAACACAGAAAACACAATCCGTGTTGCTTTGTTGCGCTTCCGAAATTTGTTGATAGATGTTCATGATTGCTGAATTTAAAATAAGGTCAAAAGTACAAAAAATTTATATAGTTTCGATAAAAAATCCTGCCTGAGCCAAATCCTGAAAGAAATGGGGATAGGATTTTTTCACACTATCGGCATCCGAGAGGGTGATTTCTTGATGACATAAACACAAAGGAGCCAATGCCATAGCGATGCGATGATCCTTATGGGTATCACATTCGATGGGGGCATCCGTAGTGGGAAGTATTTCGTCCCGGAAAGATAAAGTATGAGGTTCGTCGTAGTGGAATTGGTAGCCCATTTTGCCCAAAGCCGACATCATAGCCTCGACACGGTCGGACTCTTTGATGCGGAGGTTTTCGATACCCTTGAACCGAAATTTGACACGCAAAGCAGCGCAAGTGGCTACAATGACAGGAAACATATCGGGGATGTGGCGGAAATCTATCTCGATGAAATCAACCACAGCGTGGGATTTTTTCAAGTGGACGGAATCTTCGCTATAGACGGTCTCCACGCCCAATTTTTCAAATATCTCAGCCACTTGAGCATCGCCCTGCAAAGAATCTTGGTGCAAGCCAAGCAATGTAACTTCTGCATTTGGCGCTAAAGCCACAATTTCGTACCAAAAAGCGGCGGCTGACCAATCGGATTCAATGGTGATATTTTTAGATTGATAGGCTTGGGGCGCGATGCGGATGACGTCATGTTGCCAAGAAGCTGCGATGCCAAAGTGGCGCATCACGTCTAAAGTCATCTTTATATAAGGTTGAGAAGCCACGCTGTTTTGCAGATGGAGTTCTATGCCTTTATGAAGTTTGGGAGCGATGAGCAACAGCGCAGAAACAAATTGACTGCTCACGTCGGCAGCGATGCTGATCTTGCCACCGTCGAGGGGCGTGCCTTCAATATGGATAGGCGGGAAGCCGTCGTGGTTCAAATAGGTGATATGGGCACCCATCTCGTTCAAAGCATCCACCAAAGGACCTATGGGACGTTGCATCATGCGTTCGCCACCTGTCAACACTCTTTCGCCTTCGGTGAGGGCAAAAAAAGCGGTCAAGAAACGAAAGGGAGTGCCTGCATTGTCCATATCAAAGGAGTCGCGACTGAGGGCATGAGCTAAAGCATCGCGCAGCAAAACAGTGTCATCCGAATCCGATAGATTGCTGATGCTGAAAGCCTCCCCGCACAATGCTTGGATGATGAGCACGCGATGGCTGATGCTTTTGGAAGCAGGTAAACTGATAGAGATGGGCAGGAGGGGTGTTGTTCCGATGCGTACCCGAATACGATTCATGCTGATGGTAGCGTAAAAATTCCGAACCTTAGCCGTGAAGAGGCACTACTAGAGATAGAAATAATAACTTAAAGCTTCAAAAATCAACTCTTCGCTAAAAGTTTGGTCAATGCGAGCATCACCCACATCGCCCAACAAAGTGAAATTGATTCTCGAACCCGAATTTTTCTTGTCGTTGCGCAACATACGCAGCAGTTCGGCTTTGTCCACATTGAGTTTGTATTTGCCACTCGAAACCACCACCTTATTGATGATTTCGGCAGTCAATGCATCACTCAAACCACTTACTTTGTTAGAAATCCATGTTTCGCAAATCATGCCGATTGCAACGGCATCGCCATGCAACAAAGGATTTTTTCCATGGATGATAGAATAGGATTCGATGGCATGACCTATGGTGTGTCCGAAGTTCAGTTTCTTGCGGATGTTTTCCTCTTGAGGATCTTGTTGCACGATGCCGTCTTTCAAACGAACAGCTTCGGCAATGATGTCGGGCTTGTTGATGATGTCGTTATATTCAAAAGTCATCAGTTCTTCCCACAAAGGTTTGGAAGCAACCAAAGCAATCTTCAACAATTCAGAATAGCCCGAATTCAACTGTTCGCGCGGCAAAGTTTTCAAATAATCTATATCAATATAGGTGCTGTTGGCAGGAGCAAAAGAGCCTAACATATTTTTCAATCCCATGAAATCAACGCCTGTTTTTCCACCTATGGCAGCATCTATCATGGCTAACAAAGACGTGGGCACATTGCAAAATTGCATGCCTCTTTTATAGACCGAAGCAGCAAAACTACCCATGTCGGTGATGACACCACCGCCCAAATTAATCAACAAATCGTTGCGTTCGGCAAAATTGTCGGTCAGATTCTTCCAAATCAATTGGCAGGATTCAAGACTTTTAAATTGTTCGCCATTGCGCACTACAATGTAATCTGCGTTCTGCAATTCAGGAAAATCAGTGACGAATTTGTCCAAACACTGTTTCTTGGTGTTGGTGTCCATCAATATAAATGATTTGATTTTCGAAACATCCACAGATTGCAGATATTCCTTAAATTTGGCTTTGTCGTTTGGGGCAAAAAGGTAAGTGGGTAACGTGTTCATGATAATTGTTTTTTTAAACTTCGATAAAGTTACTACATTTCAACGAATGTGATAACTTTAAACTGAATTATTTTTTATTTATTTTTATGTATAAAGATTTTATTCGGGCTGCAATCCTATGCTGTTAGATGTTTGAGCGTATCAGCTGCATTAGGTTGTGCGGAAAATTATTTTCATCAAAAAAAATGAATTTGTGCAAATCTACCATTATTTTTTTAATTTTGCATATTAATATTTAAAAAGAAAAAATTTTATAATCCATTTTAATAAAAAAAATCATGAGTAGCATCAAAGGAACACAAACCGAAAAGAATCTATTAAAAGCCTTTGCAGGCGAATCGCAAGCCAAAAACCGTTATACTTTTTTTGCCAAACAAGCCAAAAAAGATGGATTCGAACAGATAGCCGAATTGTTTATGAACACGGCTATGCAAGAAGAACAACATGCCAAAATCTTCTTTCGCTTTTTGGAGGGAGGTCCTGTTGAAATCACAGCCACTTATCCGGCAGGCATGATTTCCACCACAGCCGACAATTTGATTGCCGCTGCCAATGGCGAAAACGAAGAATGGACAGAGCTGTATCCTGAATTTTCTCGTATTGCTGCTGAAGAAGGCTTTCCTAAAGTGGCGATGGCTTTCAAACTTATCGCAAAGATAGAAGCCGAACATGAAGCTCGTTTCCTGAAACTGCTCCACAATGTGGAACAAAACCATGTGTTCGAAAGCGATGAAGCCGAAGAATGGGAATGTCGCAAATGCGGTTATGTTCACAAAGGCAAAAAAGCCTTAGAAAACTGCCCTGCCTGCGATCATCCGAAATCCTATTTCGAGCGAAAAGCGAAGAACTACTAAACTTGATCAGTCATATTTTGCACGATTGAATTTTTAGATGTTTAATTGATTCTCAGTGAAAAACCTATGGAAAATAAATCCAAAGGCTTTTATTTTGCCATAGTTTTTTATTTATCTAACTAAGGTTATAATCCCTTTCAATATTTTTTGTATTCCTTGTATTTCTTTATAATCAATAATATATGTATATACACCTATCGAGGCATCCTTTCCATTAATGGTCCCGTCCCAACCCTTGTTATAATCAGTTGTAGAGAAGATTTCCTTTCCCCAACGGTCAAAGATAATAAATTTATAATTCTCATCATCAACACCCGATACTACAGGTTTAAATACATCATTCACATCGTCTTGATTTGGTGTAAATGCATTTGGAACATAAATAAGTTTTTCTGGATAAATAGGAATATTTTTTGTTGCCGTGTCGGAACAATTTGGTCCACTTTCCACAATAAGTTGAACGAAATAGAATCCAGAGTCAGAATAAATATGTGATGGATCTGAAAGATTTGAAGTATTCAAACCCCAAGAGTAAGGATCACCAAAATTC
>CAIOJS010000010.1 GCA_903858655.1 uncultured bacterium
CAGTTGCCTTCGGTTTATGTGCCGTTTTATGAGGAGTATTTGAGTTATTTAATCTTTAAGATCAACTCGAAAGCCGAGGCGGAGATAAAAAAACTTCTAAAAGATCTTGATAGCAATCTTGCGGAAAGGAGGGGGAAAGCACTGCGTTACCGAAATGAGATCAAGTCAAGTAAGGTGAAGCATGCGGATAAGGTTCCCGGGCAAGTTTATTGGCGGTATAACATATTGGTTGAGCCCAGAATCAAAAACGATCTGATCGGGGAATTAAGAAAGAATAATGTATTGGTGAGCGCATGGTTTCCTCCGATTGTTGATTTGTTTGTAGATAATATCAATGCGGAATCGTTTTCGGGTAGCAAAGCCTTTAGCGAAAGAGTGCTGAATTTGTTTGTAGACCAGAGGGTTTCCATTGCCGATGTGTCAAAAACAATTGATGTTATAAACAATTTCTAAAATGATCATCTCTATTATTCAGCCTTGCTTTGTTCCATGGCTGGGATATTTTGAGCAAATGGCAATTTCTGATATTTTTGTATACTTAGATGATGTCCAATATACAAAAAGGGATTGGAGAAATACTAATCAGCTTAAATCTCCCAATGGCATGAAAAACATTTGTGTTCCGGTCCATAATGCATCGAAGGGGATATTGATTAACCAAGCTCGTATCTCGTATTGCGATAAATGGGAGGAAGTGCTTTTGAACAAAATATCTGAATGGTACAGGAAGGCCCCATTCTTTAAAGACGTATTCGCTCTGATTGAGCCCATTATTTGCAGTAAACATGAAAAACTCGTTAAATTGAATTACAGCCTTAATGAGGCTATTTGCGGTTATCTTGACATTTTTACGCCTACTTTTCTTTCTTCTGATGTTCCCCAGAATGCTCAGAATAAAAATGAACGTATCATCGAGATATGCAAGTATTTTAAAAATGTGGATTTGCTCTACGACGGTAAGGCGGCTCAGGGTTTTTTAGACCTTCAGCTTTTTGAGCAAAATAAAATCAAAGTCGTATTTCAGGATTATGTTCAAGCTCCGTACAGGCAACTATGGGGGGCCTTTCTGCCCTACACGTCTATTTTGGATGTGATGATGAACTGCGGAAAAGATGCGAGAAGAGTTCTGTTGAGCAATCCGGTGACTGATAATTTAAAATTATATAGATCGCGATGAGAAAATGCCCGCTGACCGACTCAACGAGCTCTACGCCTTTTTTATCGTTACGTAATCTTACGGTGATGACTAGTGATCAAAGGATCGTGAGGGGCCGACTAAAGAAAATAATATTTAAAGAATCCGGAGTAGTCGCGAATGAAAAGTTATTCAGTCGGGAAGAATCGGAAACTGCGTACGGGGATGAATATGAACTGAATACCTCTGGGGGCGAAGAGCACTTTTTCTTCACAAGGGAAGGCGCTATTCCGCGATCACTTGTTTACTTTGACTGGATTAAACCTTTTTTGCATGATGAATTTCGCACTTTGGTTGAAATTGGTTGCGGAGAAGGCAAGGTTTTGGAAAGAATCGCTCACTCGTTCCCGGGAAAGCATATTTCCGGATTTGATGGGAGCTATAAAGCCGTTGAGCTCGGTAGAAGAAAGCGTTTAGATATATCACAGAAAATCATATTTGGAAACGATGCGTTACCTAAATCTGATGTATATTTGCTGATAGGCGTTTTGGAACATGTCGAGGATGTGGAAGCTTTTTTATTAAATGTCATAAATGCGTTAAATGAAAACGGACGGATAATAATTTGCATTCCTGTCCAGGATTACGGTGGGTACGATATTTTCTTTGTCGACCATAGCTGGCATTTCACCATCAGGCAATTTGAGTTCTTGCTAAACAGGTGTGGTTTGAATGTAGTGAAAATGGATTCAAATCACCCCATTAATCATGGCTTTGGATTGTTTGTTTGCAAGAAAGGCAAGACGAAGAATGTTCGGGTAGTTAATGATTCGAAAGTTATGTTGAGGAACGTTCATTATTGGCAGGAATGTTTCAATAAGGCCAATGATTGGTTCGGTGGCACTTGTTTTAAAAAAGTGGCTATTTTCGGAGCCAGCGAGATATTTAGTTTATTTATGGCTTACTCTTCGTTGCCAAAACAGAATATTATTGCGTGCATTGATGATACAAAAAAACCGAATGAAAAAAAGCATGGCATTCCCGTCCATGGTTCGGAATGGCTCTACGGGAACCCTGTTGATTTATTGGTCCTTGCGATTAACAAAAAATATCATGATGGGATTATAACCAGGTATAAAGGCCTTGGGATTAATATCCAACCCATTTACTAGTCGAAATTCTTTAATAGCCCTTTTCCGTAAATCGGGAGAAGTGCAAATCTAGCGAATAGCAAAGGCTCCGGAATGTTCGTAAATGCACTGAAGCTGAGGCACTACATAGCAATTATTAAAAATAATCCTTGGATGCTCGCGGCTAATGAAAATGTGTTCAATTATTTAAAATATAAACTCAGAAAAAAAAATGTAGATATTGATGTTCGCCGACAAGGAGTCGTTTTTCTCACTTTGTATCTCACACGGAGGTGTAACTTAAGTTGCGATTTTTGCATTGTATCCACACAAAGAGACGGTAAAAACCTAATGAAGTACGAAATGAGTGTTGATCAATGTGAAATACTCATGAACCGTCCGCTGTTTAAAAAAAGTCTTTATGTCATGCTGTCGGGCGGTGAGCCACTCTTAAATGATGATATTGGCAGGATCATTCGATTGTTAAAACATCAGAAAAGAATCGTCGCCATTAATACTAATGGGGCATTGCTTCAGAAAAAAATAGATGAGTTGATTGAGTCGAGAATCGATTCGATTAATATTTCTGTTTATGATGAAAATGTCGCGGCTTTAAGGAGAATCGTCCCTTTTGTTGCCAAAAATATATTTACCAAATTGTGCAAGGTTGTTACTAAGGACATGCTCGATGATCCCGAAAAAGTGTATGAGGCAGCGAGTCTGGCGTGCGAGTCAAAATGCGGCGGACTTTACTTGGCGAATGTGCTTCCAGGGCCGGGGACAAATAGTGACCTCACTGCAAAAGTAATCTTTGATGACGACCCGAGTTACGAAATATTCAAAAGGCGTATGAAAAAAAAGTTTCCGCATCTTTATGTTAACTATTTTGCGCCTTTGCAAAGAAATCCTATTATGAAAACATGTGAAATGCCTTGGTATTTTTGTGTTGTGGACAACCAGGGGGACTGTGGTTTTTGCTGCTATGATAGCCTTTGCGATAAAGGAAATGTATTTGATGAGCAGCAGGGCGGGATATATAGCAGAGCACCTTGGCCGCAGGTTCGTGGTATGTTGTTGGACGAGAGTAATAGTGCCAGGTCGTCCAGTTTTTGCAAAAATTGTTATTTATTAAATGATGGCTGGTCTTCTCGCATGTAGACGATTGATAAATCTGATGCTTTGGTGGCAGCTCTGTTTTGGTCTTCAACGTCTATCCGAATCTATTAATTTCTAGTGTGCTCAATTGTGTGCCGGTTAAAGGCGTTGATCGATGTAACCTGCGTTTTTGGGGACCTTTCGAGGTGGTTTTGGAGGCGAATATGTTGATTTGCATGGATCGGAGAAGATATTGTGATCATACTTGGCTTGTCTGAAAAAGCGGATTCAAGCGTTGTACTAATTGTTGATGGAAAAATTGCGTTTGCAATTAATGAAGAGCGCATGACCCGATTGAAGTTTCAAAGTGGTTTTCCGCATCGATCGCTTGCGTCGGCCCTGGATTTCTTGAAAAAGAAAAATATTTCTGAAAAATTGGATAAAATCGCAATAGCTGGTTTATTGGATTATGATGACGAAGGATCCTTTGAAAAAAGTAATTTAATCCAGAAAATGATAGGCTTTCTGTCCGATTTTCGATTGACGCAACTTATCATCGGTACAAAACTCGGCGTTGAAATCTCCAAAAGCATTTATCAGGCCAATAAGCTGGGTAGAATCAAAAAGCTGAAAGCCTTGCTGGGGAA
>CAIOJS010000011.1 GCA_903858655.1 uncultured bacterium
AAGCAGCGTACAAGAAGAATTTGCTGAGGAACGTCAGCTTCTTTGGGAATATTTGTTTAACGATGTGCTGCTTGCTAAATTCTTCGAACCTTTTATTTTCGAAAAAGTACCGGCGTTAAATGCCAATGTCAGCAGCGTGTATCTACATGAAGTAGAGCAATGCAGTATATACCTTGGTATATTTGGTAAAAGTTATGGTTCTGAAGATGATATGGGGGTTTCGCCTACCGAAAGGGAATTCGACTATGCTACAAAGCTTTATAAAACACGTTTTGTTTTTCTCACCAATCATAGCACCGACCAACGACACCCTAAAGTACTTGCACTGATAGAAAAAGCGGAACAGAGTGTAGTACGGAAAAGCTTTTCTACTTTTGATCAACTAAGAACCGCTGTTTATGCTACTCTTGTACATTATCTCGAAGAAAATGAATATATCAGAACCCTGCCTTTTGATGCTACATTGCACAGGGATGCAACTCCCGATGATTTGGATGAAAATAAAATCAGGGAGTTTGTACAAATTGCCCGATCCAAAAGAGCTTTCCCATTCGAAGTGGAAGCAGATATTGATTCTATTTTAACCCATTTGAGTTTGATGGTTGGCAATAGGTTAACCAATGCTTCAATATTACTTTTTGCTAAAAAGCCACAGCGCTTTTTTATTACTTCCGAAGTAAAATGTGCACATTTTCATGGATATGATGTGGTGAAACCCATACCATCGTATCAGGTGTATAAGGGTGATGTTTTCCAGTTGGTGGAGCAAGCCGTTGATTTTGTTCTTTCAAAAATTGATTTATATGTTGGTAGCAGAGATAAAAGTGCCACTGTTGACGTGAAATATGAACTACCCATCGAAGCTGTTACCGAAGCTATTGTAAATGCAATAGCACATCGCGATTATACGAGCAATGGTAGCGTACAAGTCATGCTGTTTAAAGATAGATTGGAAATTTGGAATCCGGGTTCGTTGCCTTATGGATTGACTACTGCTAAATTATATCTTCCCCATAACTCCATACCTGCTAATCCTTTGTTAGCCGAACCCATGTATTTGCGTGGTACTATCGAGCGCATGGGAACAGGAACGGGTGATATGGTGCGCCGATGTAACGATATGGGATTACCCAGACCGGAATTCTTTCAGGAAGATATGTTTAGGACTGTGCTTTATCGTACCCGACAAGCTACCCGACAAGCTACCCGACAAGCTTTATCGGAAGATGGAATTTCAGATCCAATAAAACGCATAGTTTTGGTAATGACTGATGATTTAAAAAGAACTGATTTACAAGAAAAACTTAAACTCAAAGACAGGGAGAATTTTACAGCAAATTATCTTACACCGGCCATTGAGGGTGGTTTTCTTGAACTTTCTTTTCCCAGTGTACCCAATCATCCTCAACAGACCTATCGTTTAACTCTAAAGGGTCAGGATTTGAAAAACTCCCTGGATAAAATATAGTCTGATGATAATTCGTAATATTATATTAACTATGCAAACACAAAAATTGAATAATTGCTTTGAGAACCAACGGTAAGTGCAGCTAAACTTAGTGAAATTAAGGTCACAGAGTTACACAGAGGAAACACAAAGTTACACAGAGTAAAATTTAAGTACAACTTCTTGTTCAAACTTTGAGAACCAATAGGACTAAAGGAAGGATAGAACATTCAAAAGACTCAAGTGAACATTCTAAAAGCTTGGGTGAACATTCTAAAAGCTTGGGTGGACGTTCTAAACACTAAAGTGAACATTCTAAAAGCTTGGGTGAACGCTCTAAAGGCTAAAGTGAACATTCTAAAGGCTTGGGTAAGTATTCTAAAAGCTTGGGTAGATATTCTAAAAGGCAAGTAACGAGTTATAAACGATTAGTAGAGAATTCTGACTAAATAAATAATTGAATAAATAATTGAATATGGAAAGCAGAGCTTTCCTTTTAGCACCGACGAAGCGACAGACGCTTCCGATAAGCCGGAATGTAGCATTCGCCGAACTTAAGAAGGACGCTTCCGTCAAGCCGGAATGTAGCATACGCCGAACAGAGACGCTACGCCGAACTAAGACTACGCCGAACCAGGGATAGAAGGTAGAGAAGTGGTTGGTATTACTAAACAGTTGAAATAAGATCAATCTTTAATCACAAACCACTATTTTCAGTTATGGAAAAAGGAAACTCAATAAAGCTTTTCGAAGATAGAAAAATCCGTTCGATATGGAACGAAGAGGAAGAAGAATGGTATTTCTCCATAGTAGATGTAATTTGTGTACTTACTGATAGCGCCAACCCTACCGATTATTTAAAAAAGTTGAGAAAGCGTGATACCTTGCTTGGCGATTACATAGGGACAAATTGTCCCCAGGTAGCTATGACTACTGAAACAGGGAAACAGCGTAAAACTTTGGCTGCCAATACTACACAAGCTTTTCGTATTATCCAATCAATCCCGTCAAAAAAAGCTGAGCCTTTCAAACTGTGGTTAGCCGAAGTGGCTAAACAACGCCTGGATCAAATGCAAGATCCCGAATTGTCTATAGATCAGGCAATGACTGATTACAAACGTTTGGGTTACTCCGACAATTGGATAAACCAACGTTTGAAAAGTATTGAAATTCGTAAGGACTTAACCGATTCACCCTGTTGGATGATTTGCTATCCCACAGGGTAAATGGAAACGACTTGGATTGCAAGAAGGTATTGAGTTTGCTACTTTAACTGATATTATTTATAAAACATGGGCAGATAAAACAACCAAAGAATATAAAAAATTCAAAGGATTGAAAAAAGAAAATCTTCGCGATAATATGACCAATAAAGAATTGGTTCTCAATATGCTTGCCGAACTGTCTACCAAAGAAATATCAGCTGTTAGCAACCCCGAATCGTTTCCGGAACATGAAAATGTAGCAAGGCGTGGAGGCAATATAGCTAAAGAAGCGCGATTGAAATTAGAAGCCGAAACAGGTAAAAAAGTGGTCAGCCCCCTAAACGCAAAAGGCATTCATTCTATTGAAAATAAGAAAGATAATAAATAACGAGTTCTAAACGATAGCTAAAGGATTCTAAAAGGCAAGTAACGAGTTCTAAACGATTAGTAGAGAATTCTGACGAAATAAATAATTGAATAATAAACAAATATGGAAAGCAGAGCTTTCCTATCCCGATAAACCGGGACAAGCTTAACCCGACGAAGCGAAAGACGCTTCCGACAAGCCGGAATGTAGCATTCGCCGAACCCGAGGAGGACGCTACGCCGAACAGAGGTGAACGTTCTAAAAGGCAAGTAACGAGTTCTAAACGATTAGTAGAGAATTCTGACGAAATAAAT
>CAIOJS010000012.1 GCA_903858655.1 uncultured bacterium
TGTTGATAAAAATATAATTATCGACTGTATGGAGTGGCTTTTGCTTCGTGAAAGCGCTTTTGATATTTTGATTTTAATAAGCGGAGATCACGATTTCATGCCGTTGGTCGAAAAATTTATGAATTATGGTAAAGACGTATTTATATGTCCGGTAAAAGCAACCGGCAATACTGAGATGATAGAAACCGCGACAGACACTTTTTTTATTGATGATATTTTATCTGAAGAACTGGAATTATGCAAAAGTGAGTATGCTAAAAATACTTTAAAGGGGGCTATTGATATACAAGAGAAGTTGAAAGATAGACCTATAAAGACGGCAGATAAACATCATTATTTAGACGATAAATCAAATGAAAGCGATAAAAGAAAGCGTAGCATCAGAAAAATTGTAGATGCTGTTTATGAACGGGAAAAGACAATGCATTTTGTGTCATTGACTTATTTTCGAGATAAAATTTTACCAGACTTCATGAATCCTGAATCTGCCGATGACTTTCAAAACAGGAAGAATTTTATGTTGGAATTAATGGAGTCCGATTACTTCAGTGTCAGTCAGATTGACAATCCAAAGAAACCTGAATTCAAGACATCCATAATCCGTGTTAATCACAACAATACGATTATTTGGCAGTGGTATCCCGAATTATCAAAAGTGACGAATGAACTTGCGCATATCTTTGAAGAGAATGAAGCTCTAAAGAACGATAATCCCGTAAAATAATCACAAAGCTGCTTGTTCCGATTATTGCGTAATTGTTTCCTGATATTTTTCTGCCTTCCTTGAAAGAAATAATGGACATATCAAAATGATTAATGTAGATTTCATATCGAAATGAACGCGGTAAAATAAATTAAATTAATAAGAGGAGTGTCACCTAATTCAACATTTGGAGTAATAACCATGTCCTATATAACGTGCGAAGGTTATGTACATTGCGTACCGTATCGATCTTCTCAAGTCGAACATCGTGTATTCATCGATGAAAAAGACCATAAAAAATTATATACATGGTTGCGAGAAAATCATGTTGACACAAATCTTGAAGCATTATCCCATCCAATTTCACATAAGTCTTGCCCTCAAATTCAGGCTAGATCAACTGCAAAAAATATAAAAGATGGAACACAAGTTAAAATTACAATAGATGTCGCAACACGCATGAAGAGTGGAAAACCACGTGTAGGTTTGAAAACTCTCAGCATCATACCAATTTGATTTCGCCGTTATTTTCTCTCACCCCATCCCCCCCCATAAACATCACTACTACTCATGAGGCAGCATTGAAGAGTAGTGTGGCAACGATTCCGGTTGGTAGTAATTTTGAATTATTTAATGAACTATTTTTTTCACCATCCTAATCAGCAAATCTTCAAGTTCAATAAAATTCAGAATTTTAATTTGTAATCAATGATGACATTCCTTCAACAAGTGTGATATGAATTGGCTATATTGTTAAGTACCGGATGTTAAAATAATTACGTGCCATTTGGAGGAACTGATGAGCTATAAGTCTGAAACCATTGCGGCGATTCTTCCGCGTATCAACAACACATATTTCCTTCCTGCTATGCAGCGAGAATTCATTTGGAAGGAAGAACAGATTTGTGCATTGTTCGACTCGTTGATGCGCCGATACCCAATCAGCTCCTTTCTGTTTTGGCAGGTGCCGGTGGAAGCACGCGATGATGTTGAAGCATACGAATTTCTACACAGCGTAAATAAATCGCGCAACCGAGCTCATTTGGCTCGCGTATATGGAAGACGAGACATCACATTTGTTTTGGATGGGCAGCAAAGACTTACGGCACTTTTGGTTGGATTGCAGGGCACGTATATTGGCAGAAAAACTAAGAGCGGGAAAGGTGCGCGGACAACTACTCCCAAAAAGCTTTATTTAGACCTGCTACATGACGGAAGAGTCCCCGATGCTGAAGGCGAGACATCCTATCACTTTGAGTTTTTTGAATATACTCCGATTCTGCTCAAACAAAATAGCTATTGGTTTGAGGTTAAACGCATACTGGATGAGGAGTTCGTTGCTGATCTCGAAGATCATGTAGATTACTATAAACAGGTAATCAGGGATGTGCGTGGGCGGCTGACTACACAGGAAGCAAGCATTATCGAACATAATCTAA
>CAIOJS010000013.1 GCA_903858655.1 uncultured bacterium
ACCTCCATAGCCTGGAGTAACACCAGTAGTCAATGCAAGAGTAAAAGCCGATGGAGCACAAAATGGAACAGCACCTCCACAATTTGGACTTGGAGGTGTTTGCGCATTGGCAAATAATACAGAAAATAAAAAAAGAATTACAAATAAAAGTCGCTTCATAATTTATGGTTTTGCTATCGGGGTGACAGGTTTAATTAGTTTAGTTTTATTGTTTACTTTAAAAAATTATTACTTTGAAATAATATACAAAATTAGATATTTTTTTCTTTCGCAATACATAAAAAAAGAAAAATATTCAACTTTCCTTTGTCAAATTAATATATTTTAACTTATGCTTTAATCGTATTGCTGAAAATTATGTTTTCCTAAAAATTTACTTTTGCTTTCATCACGTTTCAAAATATTGTAAACGTATAGTTTACATAGAAAAATTTATTAAACATTATTCGTTACTTAATGATATACCTATAACGTATTTTTTACCCAAAAAACTGGGTTGAAAGACAAAAAAAAATAAAAAAAAACTTCCGAAATTTTTAGGCTTCGGAAGTTTTGCTAATTCTTTAATTATTCTTAACTTTTTAGGGATGGTTGATTGGTCAATTAGTCGGATTGCCAATTTGAGATTCGTAATTCGAAAATTCGTAATTCGTAGGACTTTCGTACTTCCTTGGGCTTTCGCAATTCACAAATGTGCTTACTTGAAGAAAATTATTTTAATACTAAAAAAAGTAATTTATGAATAAAAATTCTGTGCCTGATTTATTATAGCATGATGTTTTTCAACCTACTTCTTTCAGAGAAATCTTAAAGTAATCGGAAGTCTTCTCAGTCAAAAAACACCCTTTGAAACAAAAAAATCCTTTGTCGGTCCTAAAGAAAACTTGTCAGTCAAAAAGAAAGCTTGTCAGCCAAAAAGTAACCAACGCGGAAGCAAAATATTCCTTGTCAGTCAAAAAGTAAGCTTGACAGTAAAAAAAACAGCTTCTCAGTCAAAAAGATTCCTTCGCAGTAAAAAAGATTTCAACACACCCCAAAAATAGCCTTTTCAGCCAAAAAACAACCAACGCGAAAGCAAAAGATTCTTTGTCGGTCAAAAAGACAACAACACATAAGCAAAAACATCGAACACATTAGCTCCATATAACAACGCACAAGCTAAAGAAACCAACACATAAGCAAAAGAAAGCAACGCATAAGCTCAAACAACGAACGCATAAGCTCCGCAAAGCAACACATAAGCAAAAGAAAGCAACGCACAAGCAAAATATTCTTTGTCAGCCAAAAAAACACCTTCGCAAAACCCCAAAAAATCAACGCAAATCGGAATTATTCCAACACATAAGCAAAAACACGCAACACATAAGCAAAAACATCCTTGTCAGTCAAAAAAACACCTTGTCTGAAAATTTAAAAAAATATGTCTTTGAGCATAAGATTTTGGTCTTGCCTCTTGGGTCCGGGAATTTTATCCTTGGAATTTCAAGAAGTCTATCGTCGCGAGGCAATAAACTCCGGATTCGCCAAGTCTCGTTTGTTGTAAAGCAGTGGCTGCCTAGTTTCGGCATGAACAACTTTGCCCCCTGCATGGCGCAGTATGGCATCTCCGGCGGCAATATCCCATTCCATGGTGCGTCCAAAACGGGGATATTCGTCGGCAGTGCCTTCGGCGATGGCGCAGAGTTTGAGCGAACTGCCCTTGGGGACAAACTGCTTGGGATGGGGCTGCAGGTCGAGATATTTTTGGGTGGCGCGGTTGATATGCGAACGGCTGACTACATAAGTCATGGTGTCGGTTTGGGTATCGGGCAAACGAACCGAAGCCGCCATGAGCGCGGGCAGGGAGATGTCAGCCACCACCACTTGAGTAGCATCGCGCAAGCGAAAAGACCCAATTTCTGCGGAAGCAAAATATAAAATATCATAAGCCGGAGCATAAATAATGCCCATCACGGGGATACCCTGATGCACCAAAGCGATATTGACCGTGAAATCATTCCGATGGGCGATAAATTCTTTGGTGCCGTCCAACGGATCCACCAACCAAAAGCGGTCCCATTGCGCGCGCTCCTCGAAAGGCACCACCTTAGTTTCCTCGCTTATCATGGGGATGTTGAACTCAGCCAAACCTTCGATGATGGTCTGATTTGCCAGCTTGTCGGCATTGGTCACAGGCGTCAGATTGCGCTTGATGCTGATGCGTATCTTGGTGCGGAAGATGTGCATAATTTGAGCACCTGCTTTGAGGGAAACGTGGATGGCGGGGAGGAGGAGTTTAGAGGTCAAGAGGTGAGTGAATTAGTTAATTGGTTGATTAAGTTAATTGGTCAAATTGTTGTATTGTTATATTTTTGGATTGCTTTATTGATGGAACTTCTTAGTGATTCTTAGTGTTCTCCGTGTCTCCGTGGTTTCATTTTTGGCATTTGGGATTTGGAGCTTGGAATTTAACCATTCATTTCCTCAAAGTCCGTCTTCATTTTAATAAACACAATAGTTCCATCTGAAACGATGATGGAGAAAGCGTACGGATTTTCAGATTTCGGTCGTGGCTGAATCTCCAAGGTAAGCTTCGGATTTAGTGAGGGGATAACCATGTTCATAAATTTGATTTCGTCGGCTTTGGTCAGGCGAAATTTCTTCTGATGTATGGTTTCGAGTGTCTCGCGTATCATCTGAATCAGGCATACGCCCGGCACAACGGGATTGCCCGGAAAATGTCCTTCGAAGATGGGATGATGGGGATTTATTTCGACCGTTAAGCGAGTTTTTTCGTCTTGCTGCGCGATGTCGCCTATGGTAAAAAATGAGTTGAGTAATAGCATGGGCATTTATTTTACGTTGAATTTTTCGTCGGGGATGGGCGCATTTATTTTGCGATTCAGAAACTCGATGTCGGTTTGGTCGCCCGACAATTCAATCATCACCACACGGGAAACGGAGAAGAGTTTCTTATCAAAATAAATAACAATCTGATGGAAAAAAGTTTGCAAGTCTTTGTCTTTAGGATTGAGGATGAGTTTGTAAGTGGATGCGTTTTCAAAATAGTTACACGAAAAATCTTTCGCATCGTTCAGCACATTGCCTTGCATAATTTTGCCCAAACTGGCGTTGAGCGCCATAAAAGCTTTGGAGGCAGACAGGTCGAAGGAGTTGGATTTTTTATCATCAACAACAAACAAACGGTTATTGTTGATGATGATCAGATAGGCAAAAGGCTCGGTATATTCCCAGCGGATAGCCCCACTCTTGAAACAGAAATAGCCCTTCGATACGTTGGGTTCGGTGAGCACCGAAAGGTATTTGAGCTGGGTGAAATTGCTCTCCAAAGTTACCAAGTTTTTGGAATAATTGTTTACCAAAACTTTGAGTCCGGCGGTGTCTTTCAGGACGCGATAGGTGGTGTCCGAAGGGGCAGCTTTCGCGGTGTTTATCCATAAAAGGGAAGCTGCGATGGCAGCAAAAAATAATTTATTCATAAGCGGGTATATTTAGCACCTCATCCAAACGTGCTATCTGTAAATGTTGTTGTTTGCAATAGGATAAAAATTCGTCGAGCACCACTTCGATATGTTCCACGCGGTCGTGAAAAAGAATGATGTCGCCAGCTTTGGTTTGGCGTAATTTCTTCATCAGGATTTCCCTATCAGAGTTCACGGTGTCTAAAGTTCTAAGGCTCCAACCGATTGGAATCAAAGGAAATTTGCGCAAAGCGCGTTTCATATTGGGATTAGTGACGCCAAAGGGGGGGCGAAAAAAACGGGGGTTCTCCCCTATCGTCTCACGGATAATTTGGTTGCATTGCATCAAATCAGCGATGATTTTCTTCTTGGAATAAAATCCGTACAAATCATTATGACAATAGGAATGGTTGGCGATGATGTGCCCTTCGCGATGGGTTTGCACAACTACCTCGGGAAATTGGGCTACTTTGCTGCCGATGCAAAAGAAGGTGGCGTTCGCCTCATGTTTTTTCAACACTTCGAGAACTTTTAGGGTGGTTCCTTCGTCGGGACCATCATCGAAAGTCAGCACGATTTCGTTGGAAGAAGGCACCCTGCAAATCACATCAAAATAAAAAGACATGCCGATGCGAAAAGAGCCAATGCCCGTCATGGCAAACAAAAATAGCCCGGGCATAGCGTACCACCAACCCGAAATACCAAAAATGACATTAAAAACATTCAGGAAAAGTATCATCATCAAGAAGATGAAACTCGTGCGCTTGAAGTTTAACATGCCGAAAGCAGGATTAGGGAATGTTCAGAATTTTTATATTGATTATAAATCAAGATATTTTTCATAGGTTTGTCCGCAACAAAACGGTAGTGCATCGCCTCGGGAAGCCTTTGGGTTTTTAGTAGTTGTGCCCCCGCCCACATCGCAAAAGCCGACGATGTGAAATAGTCACCTGAAAGATGTTTATAATACAAAATGTTCGTGAGCGGAAAGACTGCTTCGGTCATGTTATCATACACGCTGTCGTAACGACTGTCGCCACTGTATCCCATGATGACCGCATCCACATCTTGCGCCGAAAGACCATGCTCGGACAGAAAACTGAGGATGTTGTTTTGTGTTTCGATGTCGTCTGTAGGTTTGTAGAAAATTTTCACACCCTGAACGCAGGCAAAAGCATTGTCAGCCGTATTCGACATCACAAAAAATGTAGAGCCTTCCCCGGCGATGCTGCCTTCGGTTTTGTTTCTAAAAAGTTTGGGAGAGGCATCTTTCACACTTTTATATATCCCCAAACGTTGCATGATGGTGTGGGAAACCTGCGTGATTTCATCCACTCCGCCCAATAGTATCTTGTGATTGGGTTGCTCGGTAAGCATCATCAAGGTGTCGAGCAAAGCATTTTCAAAAGAGAAGCTGCGATGCACATAAGCAAAATTATACGAATTGCATTTCACCAGCAGGGCAATTTGTCCGGCAATGGTGTTGTGGGTGGATTGGATAAAAGAAGTGGGCGCCAAAAACTGTTCCTTGTTTATCACAATTTGATTGAGGAATTTCTCGGTATCCTCAATGCATCCCAAACTCGTGCCCGTGATGATAGAGTCAGGATTTTCAAGTTCGATATTCTTCAAACATTTGAGACTGGCAGCCACGCCCATTTTAATCACACGCCCCATGCGTCGGATGAGATTGGGGTTGATGATTTCTTTATAGTCGGGCTCCACACAGGTGAGATAATCGTTCGGATAGTTTTCTGCCACCAAAGAAAAATCGCCCGCGAAGGTATTAGCAGGACTGATGGCGCAAAGGGAATTTATATATGCTTTCATAGTTTAACAGTCAGATAGAATTAAAGTGGAGTTGTTTCCGCCAAAACCAAAGGAATTGGACAACACATTTCGGACGTTCACATTCTCTATGAGATGTGTTACAGGTGAAATGTTGAGTTCTGGAATCTGCTCGCTGAAGTTGAGATTTGGATACACCAAATTATGTTGTATTGCCAAGACAGACAACACAGCTTCGATGCCACCCGCTGCACCCAAGGTGTGCCCCGTGAATGGCTTGGTGGAACTAAATAGGGGAACCTTGTCGCCAAAAATACGCTGCATGGCAATACCTTCCGACAAATCGTTATTGCTGGTGCCGGTTCCATGTACATTTATATAATCTATATCTTCGGGATGGAGTCCGCTCATGGCGAGGGCAGTTGTCATGGCGAGGTAGGCGCCTTGCCCGTCGGGCGAAGAAGCAGTTTGATGATAGGCATCGTTGGCATTGCCATAGCCTTTCACTTCAGCTAAAGGTTTTTTATGTATTTCGTTAGCTATTTTTTCTGAGATCAGCAGCACGAAACCGGAACCTTCGCCCATGTTCAAACCCACACGTTTTGCATCAAAAGGTTTACAATGCTCTTTATCTAAAATCATTAAGGTATTAAATCCATTCATGGTGAAACGGGTTAGGGAATCGGTGCCCCCTGCCAACACCACATCCACAACATTATTTTTTATCAAGCGCGAACCAAACATAATGGAGTTTGCCGAAGAAGAACAAGCGGTGCTGATGGTAGCCATATAATCTTTGATTCCCAAAAAATTGGCAATACGTTCGGTGCTGTCGGCACAATCGTGTCCTTTCACGTTTTGCAAATCGCCTTGAGCACGGTCGGCATTGAAATCATCATAAAAATGTTCGCTCAAATCCATACCTCCTACCGAAGTTGCCGAGACGATGCCGCAGCGATATTTTCCAATATCAATGCCGGAGTTGGTCAAAGCTTCGCCTGCTGCCAACATACCGAAAAGGCTAGTTCGTGTAATAGGTTCATTTATATCCAAGCCTAACATTTGCTTGAGTTCGTTATTTGTCTTCTTGATTTCAGCAGCAGGGATTTGCTCTTTCAAGATGGTTTCGAGATGGGTGATAGGACCGACGCCATGGCGACCAGCTCTCAGCGATTGAAGGGTTTCTTCAACGGTGAAGCCAATGGCAGAAACTATGCCTATTCCCGCAATAAAAACTTTTTCGTTCATCAAAATGTATTTAAAAAGTGGCTGCAAAAATACGCTTTTTTTGCCAAATCCCTAATCATATATTTCAAATTGCCAACCCTAAATATAAAATCATAAATCTTAAATCATAAATTTTACTACCTTTGCCGCGTAAAACAACAGTTCGGTTTATCGCTGTTCGGGGCAACCCGAAAAGAGGAAAGTCCGGGCAACACAGGGCGCCATACTTCCTAACGGGAAGGATTTCGGGCAACCGAAAGCCAGCAAGTGCCACAGAAAATAACCACCTCGATGCCTCGGCATCGCGGAAAGGGTGAAAATGTGAGGTAAGAGCTCACGTCCCAACACGGTGACGTGTCGGGAGGGCAAACCTTATGGGTTGAAAGACCAAATAAACCGGAGTTTGAGGGCTGCCCGCCCAATTCCGGAGGGTAGGTCGTTGGACTGCGTTGGCGACGACGCAGCTAGATAAATGATAGACTAAAACAGAACCCGGCTTACGGAACTGTTGTTTTATTTTTTGCTCTTCACAAAAAAAGAAAAGTCTCCTTGCAATGCAAAGAGACTTTCCAATATTTTCTCAGTAAGACTTTCGTGTTACTTTACTAGAACTACATTTCCTTTATAGGAATGGTATCTTCGGTTGATATCGTAAAACGAAATGTACCAATTGTACACGCCTTCAATAGGCTCCTTGTTCCCCACTTTTCCATCCCAACCTTCAGCCATATCTCTTGAATTAAAAACTTGTTTACCCCATCTATCGTAAATACGCATTTCATAAGTTTCAGCATTTATACCTTCTCCCTTCGGAGCAAAAACAGGATTCTTTTCATCATTGTTTGGCGTAAACGCATTGGGAGCATAGAAAGCAAAATTCGGTTCAACATATATGTGACGCACGGTAGTATCTGAACATCCATAATCAGAAAATACAATAAGTACCGGATAATAATTACCGGTGTCTGCATATAAATGGGTTGGATTCTCAACGGAAGAAGTATTCCCGATTAAATTAAGTTCTCCAAAATTCCAATTCCAAACGGTAGCCCCACTAGATTGATCCGTGAACCAAACCAAGGCATCCAACTCGTTCACAATATCAGGAGTTACAGAAAAATCTGCTGTAGGAACGACATGAGTGATTATATATCCGGGTTTTGTTAGAGCCATTTTACAACCGGCACTGTTCACCACAGACAAGGTTACATCATAGGTACCTACATTCTCAAAATAATGCGAGGGATTTTGAAGATAAGAAAAACCACCATAAGTTACATTATCACCAAACGTCCAATACCATTGATTCACTGCTGGCATAGTAAGGTCTTGAAAATTCACCAAGAGACCTTGGCAGCCTTCTCGAATATCTGCAGTAAAATCAACTACAGGCAAAGGACTAACATTCAAAGTATATTCTGCTGTGCTTATGCATCCACTATTATCTGCGACAACCGTATAAGTAGTATTCACAGTTGGATAAGCATGTGTAATCTGTCCTGTTGCATTCGTCAATGTTGTTGAAGGTGTCCATATATAATTTTGTGCCGCACCATTGCAAATCATTTCGCTTGTATCGCCGATACAAACTGGATTTGGATTTGCTGAGATAGAAATTACAGGACCCATCGTAGCAAATACAGTAACATTTGTAGTACCTGTGCATCCTGCAGCATTCGTACCAACAACCAAATAAGTGGTGGTGCTAGTCGGTGAGGCGGTAACTGTTGGTCCCGTTCCTGATGACAAAGTAGGGCTTGGTGCCCAAACATAGGTGTCAGCACCAGACGCAGTCATACTTACTGGGGATCCACTACAGATGGAAGGAGCGGGAGGATTCACCGATATGACTAAATCAGGATTAATGGCAACATTTACTGTGCCAATTCCCGTGCAACCTAATGTTGTACCCACAACAGTATAGGTAGTATTCGCGGTGGGTGTAGCGATCACAGGGGACCCTGTGCCGGATGAAAGAGTTGCACTTGGCGTCCATACATAGGTAGCCGCCCCACTACAGTCTAATGAAATTGTAGTCCCCAAACAAATGGAAGCACTTGCAGGGGTAAAAGTTAAGACCGGGTTGGGATTCACAAAAACTTGAACAGTATCCATTGTAGGACAATTGTCCACGGCAGTCACCCAATAGCTTGTTGTGTTTGGCGGCGAAACTGTAATGGATGGAGTTGTTGCTCCAGTATTCCAGAGATAATTTGTGCCTCCCGAAGCCGTCAAGGTGGTGGATTGTCCCGCGCAAATCGTTGCATCGGCACCGGCATTAGCATTACTGAAGCCAACCGTTACCAGCACACTTTGAGTTGCCGTAGAACCACATAAATCAGTAACCGTCACAGTATAGTTTGTGGTTGTCACCGGAGAGACATTCACGCTAGCAGTGGTTCCTGCGCCACCACTCCAAAGAAAGGTATAGGGCGTTATCCCTCCCACAGGAAAGACTGTAAGATGCGCGGTACCATTACAAATTAAAGTGTCATTACTTGAAGTGGCAGTCAAAGAATTATTGTTCAAAATATTGATAGTACTAGTATTTGTTCCTCCACAGATACTAGTTTGAAAAGTTAATACAACTGTTTCAGTAGGTTCGATAACACCATCTGTTAATGGATGTATTGTCAAACTTGTGGTAGTCTGACCGGCAGGTATCGTGACACTGGTGGGTATGGTTGTATAATCGGTACTATTAGTAGCAGTACCGCCAATAGTATAGGTAATAGTATATGGCGTGGTCGCCGGATTATTCAAACCAAACGTTATTATGGCATCGTTACACCCTTCAACCGCGTTTGTCATAGACACATTTGGTGAAGAATAGGTAGTATTAATCGTAACGGCACTCGTGGAGAAACTGTTTGCCTCCAGAAAAACACCCGAATCATACGACTCATCGCCGCAATCCCCTATGGCTAATTTTATATGATATGAAGTACATGGGATTACCCTACACCAAGCTAACAAAACATGCGTGAATCCATCAAAAACAATGCTTGTGCCACTCGAATTGTCTGTATAATAAGCTCCATAAGCTGTAGAAATGCAACCACTCGCCGTATATCCTGACCCTGGACCCGCATTCACCGAATTGATGGCAACCGGTAAATTAGTGCCCGGAATCAGTGCTATATTTTTTGCTACATAATTTCCTCCGGCAGGATTCGCTCCGCTGACAAAGAATCCAAAAACATCATTAAATGTAGAACAAACAAACTCAGGATATTCTTCGGAAGCAAAAACATATCTGAATTTTATCGTATCTGCTAATGGTAAAAAATCAAATTGCAACACACAAGCGTCCGACACGGTTTGAGTTACCAAAGCTTGAAGATTAACATCCGAAGCAGAGTTGGTTACTGACGATTCAAAATTGGTGGCAGGGCAACCTATCGCAGGCGGAATGCTTGTGGGCGTAGTGCCATTCACCAAGCCTGTGGACATGATGATACCCGTTGTCAGACCTAAGTTAGTTGGCGTGCCTCCTGTGGAAAATCTGCCTATTGACCCTGCCAAACCCGTGTAAGTTATGTTACTTACCGTTACGCCATTGCCTACCAACACATTTTGTACCAATTGTGCCGGTGTCATTGCGGTGCTAACCGTTAGTTGTGCTCTAGAATCTACGGCAATTACGGAAAATATAACTACCGCAATCACTGATTTTACTGCTTTACCGAATGTAGATGTTCTCATACTTTCTAATTTTAAAGATGATTTGTTTTTTCTAATCATGCAAATGTACACATTTATTTTCAATGAATCTTCAATTGCTAAAAAAAAGTTATTCACGCAAAATTTAAGACTCATTGCAATTAATTATTTCTATCTTTGTTTATATAACGAAATTTCTAGAAAATAACTTGGTGCTACTATGAAATATTTTTTCACAAAATATCAAATTGCTGTTTTTATCCGTAAAAATGTATGGGTAATTGCCGCATTTTTTTTCGTTTTTGTGTTCTTAATTTCCTTGCCCTCTCCCCTATTTCACGACCCGTGTTCCACTGTTATTGAAGACCGTAGCGACAATTTGATGGGCGCTCGTATTGCTGACGATGGTCAATGGAGGTTTCCTGCAAATGATATTATTCCATATAAATTTGAAAAGGCATTAATTTTATTCGAAGATAAATATTTTTATTTTCACAACGGTGTGAATCCACTTTCTATCGCGAAAGCTGTTTATCGTGATGTGAAAGCCGGAAAAATCATCAGCGGAGGCAGCACCTTAACGATGCAGGTGATACGCCTGGCGCGAAAAGGAAAATCGCGGACGGTTTTTGAGAAGATGATTGAGACGTATTTGGCATTTCGCTTAGAGCTTACGTATTCCAAAAAAGAAATCCTCGCTTTGTATGCTGCCAATGCACCTTTCGGGGGGAATGTTGTGGGTTTGGAAGCGGCTTCCTGGCGCTATTTCGGGAAGAGTTCGGAGAAACTGTCGTGGGCAGAGGCAGCCACTTTGGCGGTTTTGCCCAACAGTCCCTCGCTTATCTTCCCCGGAAAAAATCAAGAGAAACTGAAAGCCAAGAGAGACCGATTGCTCGCCACGCTCAACAAATACAAGCTTATCGGCGACGATCAACTTTGGTTGGCTACCAATGAACCCCTGCCGGGAAAGCCTTTCCCCCTGCCGCAATTGTCAACCCATCTTTTGGATAGGGCTATCAAAGACGGCTATAAGGGCAAACGCATCAAAACCTCCCTGGACGTGGCGCTCCAAGACATTGCCAAATCTATCATTGACCGATATCACGAAAAGCAAAAGGCAAACAAGGTGAACAATGCCGCTGCTTTGATTTTGGATGTGGAAACGGGCAATGTGTTAGCCTATATCGGTAACACATCCGAAGAAAATCATCCCGAATTTGGCTGCGACGTGGATTTGATTACCGCATCCCGCTCGACGGGAAGCATTTTGAAACCTTTTCTTTATGCCGCCATGCTCAACGATGGGCAAATCCTGCCCAACACTTTGGTGGCTGACATCCCCATACAGTTGGGCAGTTTCATTCCTGAGAATTATAGCCTGTCATACGACGGTGCCGTGCCTGCCAAGAGGGCTTTGTCGCGGTCGTTGAACGTGCCCGCCGTCAAGATGCTGCAAGCTTATGGCATCAATCGTTTCAACTATATATTAAAAAAGGTAGGTTTGACCACGCTCAACAAACCCCCTTCGCACTACGGCTTAGCCATCATCCTGGGTGGCGCAGAAGCCAACCTGTGGGACTTGGCGGGAGCTTATGCCAGCATGGCGCGCACCCTGAATCACTATCGCGGCATGGATTCCCGCTATAACAAAGACGATTTTCACCCACCCAATTATCTTTTTACAGAAAAACATAAGAAGCTTTCGGGTTCCGACCGTTCGTCTTATTTGAGCGCGGCTTCCATTTGGTTTGCCTTGGAGGCGATGAACGAGGTGTCGCGTCCGGATGAGGATGCCGAGTGGCAGCAATTCTCTTCCTCCGCCAAGATAGCCTGGAAGACGGGCACGAGTTACGGAAGCCGCGATGCCTGGGCTATAGGCTGCAATCCCAATTATGTGGTGGCAGTTTGGGCAGGCAATTCCGACGGCGAAGGTCGTCCGGGCATGACGGGTTTAACATATGCCGCGCCTATCATGCTCGAAATCTTCAAGTCGTTGAAGCCTCACGGATGGTTCGATGCGCCTTACGACGACATGATTCAGTTGCCCGTGTGTCGCGCTAGCGGATACAAAGCCACGGCGCTGTGTCAGGACGTGGACACCGTGTGGGTTCCCAAGTCGGGTGCCAAAACCGGAGGCTGTCCTTATCATCAAATCGTCCTGTTAGACCAAAGCGGACAATGGAGAGTCAATTCCAACTGCGAGAGTGTGTCGAACATGCGCTACGAAAAGTGGTTTGTGTTGCCGCCCGTGATGGAATATTTCTACAAAACCAAAAACCCGTTCTACAAAATGTTGCCCCCCTATCGCAAAGACTGCATCCCAACGGACAATGCCGCAAACTCCATTGATATGATTTATCCCAAAGATAACAGTAGGATTTACCTCCCCGTGGATTTGACCGGCGTGCGCGAGAAGGTGGTGTTCAAGGCGGCGCACAACACAGCCGGCACCAAGATTTATTGGTATTTGGACAACACTTTCGTGGGCGCCACCACCGATTTCCATCATCTCGCCCTGAATCCCGCTGCCGGAGCCCACGTGATGACTTTGGTGGACCAAAAAGGCGTGAGCCTGACGGTGCATTTCGAAATCATTGATTCGAAAAAATAAAAAATAGCATGTAGAGACGCGGCACGCCGCGTCTGCACCATATTCGATGCCCGTAGAGACGCGGCATGCCGCGTCTGTACCATATTCGCCGTGTGTACAGACGCGGCGTGCCGCGTCTCTACCTAGGTAATGCTGAACGTTACAGGTTCGGTTAAAACCGTTTCGCCATCCACCGTTGAGGCACAATAACGGAAATGATACAATGTCCGAACTTTCAGTCCGGTTGCAACCATCGTTGAGCTTGTTGACATTTTCAGACGTACCCAATCCGATTCTTCAATATCATCTGCCAAAGGATCTTCGCAGACAAAGCCTAAATACGTAACACCACCTTCAATCACAGGAACCACTATCTTAGCCGAATCGCGGGTATCGCCGTTGGAAAAACTATATCCGTGAGGAATAGGAATATGATGGTCTTTCGCAAGTTTATACCCGCTTGACTCCAGCTTGGCAACATCTCCCGCAGCGGTTTCATTGATATAGTTGCCGTTCTTTTTCACCATCGTTGACATTTCTACGCGAATGTCAGCAGCTTGTTGAGTAGCCACATGATTGCCTTGTTTTGACAGGACCATCTTGGCGTCATACGCTGTTTTCTTTGCCCCAAGCTGCAACACCGTGAAGGGCAAATCAGGAAAGTAAACATTGCCGGTTAAACAGGCAATCATAAACACTAAAAATTCTACCCAATCGGCTTGCGCCAGGTCGTCATAATTGGTTATTACTTTTTTCATGGTTTTTTGGTTTTTATAAATGGTTAATAATTTATTGTTTTACGTTTTGAATTAAAAATGGTTTCGCTTTAATGAAAAATTAAAAATGAATAATGAAAAATGTTTGGATTGCTATATTGCTTTATTGTTTTATTGTTGAATTGTTAGCTTGATGAATTAAAAATATTTGTTCCTTTATATATGTTTGTTACTTGCTTATTTTTTGTTTTCCTTCTATATTTATCTAAAGAAATTGAAACCGGATTGGAAAAGCATTTTTCATTTTTAATTTTTCATTTTTCATTAAAATGCTAATGAAACATCCAAATCCCCAAAGTGAATCCCGACTTCGGTAAAGTACCCTCCTACTTCGGCAAAGTGAAACACGACTACCGTAAACTGAAGCACGATTTCGGCAACATGAAACGCGACTGCGGCAACATGAAACACGACTTCGGCAACATGAAACACGATTGCCGTAAAGTGAAGCACGATTTCGGCAACATGAAACACGGCTGCTCTAAAGTGAAACACGACTTCGGCAACATTAAGCACGACTTCGGCAACATGAAGCACGATTTCGGCAACATGAAGCACGATTTCGGAAATCATACTTCAGGAAATGATTTTCGCCATTCAGAATCTATTTTTATAAATATAGATTATAAATTTTTATCTCATTAATTTAAAGAACGTTATCAACATAAAAACAATCGTAACTTGCTGTTTCGTTTCCGATGTTTCTATAAAAATGCAAATATATCATTTTTCTTTAATATGAAAACATTTATTTTATTTATTTTTGCAGAAAATATTTTTCTTATGAATAAACAAGATACATTTGATCCGATTTTAAGGAAACAAAGAGAACTTTTCGGTTTGCGGATGCAGCAAATTCGCTATGAAAAAAAAATAAAAATGGATACGATTCATATTTATACAAAACTGGGGGAAAATGAACTCTATAAGGTGGAACGAGGCACCGTTTCCGTTTCACTCAACAGCATGACGAAGATATTTAAAGTTTTAGGCGTCACCTTCGACGAATTTTTTCATACAAAAGAATTCAAACAAAAAATAGAATAGCCTGCCAGCCTTGCATTTTGCGCCGCCCCTACCCGCTTTCGCCGCAGCATTTTCTTCCATAGAAAAAAAAATATCACCAAAATCAAAAAAAACTTCTCTCATATATTACTAAATATGTATTTTTGTGCTTCACCCCTTTCTATAATAGAATAATATGATATGAAACAAAAAATTATAGCCGCCAACTGGAAAATGAACAAGACCTTGCCCGAGGCGGTGCAACTGATTGAGCAAGTTAGCGATTACATCATGACGAAGCGACTGCGCTTTATGGATGAAAACGTCTTGGTGGTGTTGGCGTTGCCTTATGTTTATCTCTACGAAGCGCTCTATATCACGCGCAACGTGCCGCATTTGGCTTTGGCAGCCCAAAATTGCTACACCGAGCGCAAAGGCGCTTTCACGGGCGAAATCTCTGCCGAAATGTTGCAGAGTATCGGCACCGAATATGTCATCATCGGACATTCTGAACGTCGCAATTATTTTCAGGAAGACAACGAAACCCTATTGAAAAAGGTGGATATGGCTTTGGAATACGACCTTCGCCCCATCTTTTGCGTGGGCGAGCAACTGAACGAACGCATGGAAGACCGCCACTTTCATGTCATCCAAAAACAACTCAAAGATTCGGTTTTTCATCTGCCGGAAACCGATTTCGCAAACGTGGCTATCGCCTACGAACCCGTGTGGGCGATAGGCACAGGCAAGACGGCGAGCCCCATTCAGGCGGATAGGATGCATCAGTTTATCCGCAGCGAAATCCGCAACAACTATAGCGAAAAAACCGCGTGCAACACCTCTATCCTCTATGGCGGAAGCTGTAATGCCGCCAATGCGCGCGAATTGTTCTCCAAAAATGACATAGACGGCGGGCTGATTGGCGGCGCATCGCTCAACGCAGCCGATTTTGAGAAGATTATCGAATCACTTTATTAAACCAATATGAATTATATAGAACTGAATTTCGATATATTCCCGCCGCATTACATAGAAATCCTGATGGCTGCCTTAGCCGAATTCGGTTTCGAAAGTTTCTTGGAGCACGACACCGGATTCCTAGCCTACATCCCCGAAAAAGACTTCAACGAAGCGCTTTTTGCTGAATTGGATATCCTGAAAGACGATGAATTTTATAAAACCTATACCATCACAACCATTCCCGACCAAAATTGGAACGCTTTGTGGGAAAGCAATTTCGAAGCCGTAGAAATCGAACAACTTTTGTATATCCGCGCTCCGTTTCATCCCGCCAAGGAAGGTTTCCTGCACGAAATCATCATCGAACCCAAGATGTCCTTCGGCACAGGTCACCACGAAACCACCCATCTGATGGCGAAGCTTCTTATGGAACACACTATCAAAGACCTTTCCCTGCTCGACATGGGCTGCGGCACCGCCATCTTAGCCATTTTAGCCCACAAGATGGGCGCAAAACCCATCCTCGCCATTGATAACGACGAATGGGCTTACAATAATTCCTTAGAGAACATCAAAAAAAACGACGCCGACGCCATAGAAGTCCTCCTGGGCGACGCCTCCCTCCTGACGAACCAAGCGTTCGACATCATCCTAGCCAACATCAACCGCAACATCCTCCTGAACGACATCCCGAAGTATGCCTCCGTCCTAAAAACAAACGGATTGCTGCTGCTGAGCGGCTTCTTCCATGGCGATTTGCCCGTAATAAAACAGAAGGCTGCACAATTTGAACTTCATTTTGAGCGTTATTTGGTGAGGAATGAGTGGTGCGCCTGTCTTTTAATGAAAAATGAAAAATGAAAAATGAAAAATTGCTCTATTGTTATATGGTTATATTGTTGGGAAGAGCTGAGTGTTTCTCAGTGTGCTTAGTGCCTCAGTGGTAATGCTCCGATTGAAACATGAAAAATCAAAAATCATAAATCATAAATCTCAAATGACAAATAGTTTAATTGTTCCATTGTTAAATTGTTGGGGAGAGCTAAGTGTTTCTTAGTGTTCTTAGTGCCTCAGTGGTTATTGTTTCTATTTTTTATGTAGAAAGAAATCCATTTCGCCCCATAATGTTGTAATGATGCTCTGTTCTTCTCTCTGTTCTCCTTTTATCCGTGGTTAAATTATATGATTGATTAATACATAATGATGAAAAAACGATATTTTATACTTCTCCTCTTTTCTTTTCTTTTTGCTTCGCAAAGTTTTTCCCAAACCTTAAAGACATTTTCCAAGGAAAGCGAGCCTTTTTTGAAAGAACTCACCGACCTCTTTCAGGCGGTAACATCCAAAGAACAAAAAGACTTAGGCAAAGACCTGATGACCGAGTTCACCGACTTATGGATGACCAACAAATTCACCAAAGATACCAAGGATTCCATCTATGCCACCTGCAACATGATGCTGAAACGCAAGATGAAGACCTATCCCAACTACGAACAGTATTTGCGCTCCGAGATTAACTTTTTTAAATCCAAGTTAGACGAAAACAGCTACGACTCTTGGCATGTCTGCCTTCGCAAACTCTCTGCCATGACCAACAACATCCGATTTATGGCGCTGCTTGAGTCAACCAACCTCCTGTTGACCAAAACCTATCTCTACGAAACCCAACTCACCGTTTGGAAATCCAATTCCGCCGACTTCACTTTCAAATACGACTCCGTCCCCTACTTTGACTTCCCTTCACTTGACTTAACCTGCGTGAAGAAAAACGACTCCACCACCATCTATAACACCCAAGGACGCTTCTATCCCACCACCAACACATGGGTAGGGAAAAATGGATTGGTGAATTGGACGCGGGCAGAATTGCCACAGGAAGAAGTCTTCGCGGAAATCCATAAGAAATACACCATTCAGCTAAGCAAGTCGGAGTTTGACATTGACACCGTTACCTTTTACAATAAGAACCTCTTCCAACGCCCCTTGTATGGCAAGTTAGAAGAAAAAGCTCTGGCGGATGTGGGTGCCGACCGTGTTTCTTATCCTCGCTTCACCTCTTTCGACAATAGATTGGAGTTGAAAGACATCTTTAAAGATATTGATTACGAAGGCGGCTTCGCCCAATACGGACCCAAGCTGATGGGTATGGGCGACAAAGACCGCAAAGCCTTTCTCTACTTCAAAAAAGACAATAAATGTTTCGTGAAACTCAGTTCCAAAGAGTTCATCATGCGAAAAAACATGATAGGTTCCGATTTAACCGCGGTGGTTATCTATGTGGACAAAGACTCTATCACCCACGCCGGAGTGAACATGAAATACAGCAACGAGAATCGCGAATTGAGCCTCATCCGTGAGAATAACGGCATCTCCAAAAGCCCTTATTTCAACACCTATCACAAAATAGATATGTATGTGGAAGCTTTGTATTGGAAACTCGACCAACCCAAACTTGATTTCACCTTTATCAAAGGCATCACCAGCGAAAGCACCGCTATCTTTGAGTCGGATAACTACTATAGTGAGTTTCGCTGGGAGAAGCTTCGCGGATTAGACGATACGCATCCGCTCGTCGAGCTGAAAAAAATCGCGGAAGCGAAAGGCAGTAAAACAATCACTGAAGATGATATCATCAACAAGATGAAGGTGGCGCGTTCGCAGATTCAGGTGATGCTACTCAACTTCGCCGAAAAGGGATTCATCATCTATAATATTGATGACGGAATCGTCACCCTGAAAGACCGCATCTATAATTATATAAACGCCAAGAACGGTAAGACAGATTACGATGTGATTCAGTTTAACTCCGTGATTTCTTCCCAACCCAACGCCACGCTCAACCTGTTGAACTTCGAGTTGAAGCTACGCGGCGTGGCGCGTGTCTATTTGAGCGATTCGCAATCGGTGTTCGTCGAGCCCTATGAGCAAGAAGTTATCCTGAAAAAGAATCGCGACTTCATTGTTGACGGAAGAATCCATGCGGGTTTGTTTGATTTCTATGGTAAGAAGTTTGTGTTCAGCTATGATAAGTTTAAGTTCGATATGGCTATGGTGGACTCTATGAGCTTTAAGGTACAAGACCGCACGCAACCCACAGACTTATACGGGCATCATCCATTGGTGAAAGTGCGCACCGCTATCGAAGACCTCAACGGCGAAATGCTCATTGACCATCCGAACAACAAGTCGGGTTTAAAGCCTTTTCCCACCTATCCTTCCTTTATCAGCAACAAGGATGCTTATGTTTATTACGACAAACCTTTTATCTATAAGAAAGTTTACTCCCGCGACCGCTTTTATTTCCGATTGCAGCCTTTCCGTATAGATAGCTTAGACAGTTATAACAGCGAGAAGAAGCTATTTAACGGTTATCTGGTTTCGGCAGGCATTTTCCCCGACATTGTGGAGCCACTCACCGTGCAGCCCGACTATTCCTTGGGATTTGTTATCAAAACACCTCCGGGCGGTTTCCCTGCATACGGGGGCAAAGGCAGATACGACTCCATCGTTGACTTGAGCTATAAAGGTTTCCTCGGAAAAGGTTCTCTGAAATATCTAACCTCCATGACCTATTCGAAAGAATTCGTGTTTTTCCCCGATTCCTTGTGGGCGGAAGCGTATAAATATACCATACAAGAGAAAGCCACCCCTGTGGAATATCCTGCCGTTTACACCGAAGATGTTTCCGTCAAATGGTATCCGTATAAAGACATCATGAATGTGAAACAAAAGTCAAAGCCTTTCGATTTGTTCTCGTCCAAAGCCATATTGCACGGAGCGTTAAGCCTAAAACCTTCGGGATTATCTGCCGCAGGCACGATGATTTTTGGAAAAGTGGAGATGCTTTCCAATGAATATGTTCTGAAACACCACACCTTTACGTCGGATACCACACGCGTGAAGTTCAAAACGCCCGACCTGAGCGATTTGGTGCTACAGACCGATAACTTCAACGTAAACATTGACTTCAACAAGCAATTGGGTAAGTTCAAATCCAATGACGAGAACTCGAAAATCACCTTCCCCTTCAACAATTATGCTTGCTATCTGTATAATTTCGATTGGTATATGGATAAAGATTTACTGAAGTTCCAAAGCAGCATGAAACAAGAGTTGGCTTATCTGAAAACCAAATCGAGAAAAGAATTGATTGATGAGGATTTGACAAAATCGCGCTTCGTTTCCGAACATGCCGCACAGGATTCGTTGAATTTCTACGCGCCCGATGCGATGTATAACCTCAACGAGAATATCATCTACGCGAGCGACGTTCCCATCATCAAGGTTGCCGATGCCGCCATCTATCCTGACTCGGGACGCATCACCGTTTTGAAAAAAGCCGAGATGTTACCGCTAAAGAACTGTAAGATTATCGTCAACACCGACACCAAAAACCATTATATCTATGATGCTACCGCAGATATCATCTCCAAAAAGAAATACTCCGGCGTGGGTACTTATGATTATGTGGACGAAATGGATACCCGTCAAAAGATTTATCTGAACATGATTAAGGTTGACTCCACAGGTCAGACGTATGGCGTTGGCGACGTGAACGAACAGGCGAATTTCACGCTGAGTCCCTTCTTTGGCTTCATTGGAAAGACCTATCTCTATGCGGATAAAGAATTCCTCAACTTCGATGGGGGAACGCGCATCAAGCACGACTGCGACACCGTCAAGAGAAAATGGTTGCGCTTCACGGCTGACATAGACCCTAAGAATGTTGCCATTCCCGTTTCGGACAAACCGAGAGAATACGTGAAGGGTACCATAGGCGACTTCGTTGGTTTGGGATTGTATATGGGCGACGACTCCACCTTGGTCTATCCTGCCTTTTTGCAACACAAAAAACACTTTGACGATTTCGATGTCATCAGTGCGCAAGGCAAGTTAACTTATGACAAGGCTGCGGAACGCTATTACGTCGGACCGGAGATTGATTCGTCCTCTAAAGATATCAAAGCGGAGAACTACATCTATCTAGATAGAAAGAGATGTAAGGTTTTTGGCGAGGGTAAAGTCAATATGGGTGCGGAGTTAGGTCGGGTGAAGTTTGAATCATACGGAACCGTGGAGCATAATATGACAACCACCACCACCGATTTCGATTTGATTGCGAATATAGATTTCTTCTTCGACAAAGATGCTACGGATGTATTGACCAAATCCATTTCGGAGAACGCGGGTTTGGAAGCCGCCGACCCTGGCAGCGATAAATTCTTCAATGCGATGCGTTTTATGCTGGGCAATAAGAAAGCCGATGAGTTGATGAAGCAATTGAGTCTGTCGGGTAAAATTAAGAACATCCCTGATGAACTTTCTCACACGATAGTTATCTCTGACGTCAAGTTTGTTTGGAATGAGAAGTCGCGCTCCTTCGTTTCCGACGGACCGATTGGCATAGCGATGATAGGTGACAAGCAACTCAACAAATACGTGGACGGATATATCGAAGTGGCTCACAAACGCAGCGGCAATATTCTCAATATGTACTTCAAGATTGGCGATGATTGGTACTACTTTAACTATCAGATGAACAAGCTTCAGTCAATTTCGTCGCGCAAAGACTATAACGACGCGATTAAAAAAGCGATGGAGGACAACAAAAACATACAGAAAGCGGAAGACAAACAACCGCAGTATGCTTTTATCATTGCCACCGAGAAGCGTAAGAAAGACTTCCTGAAGAAAATCGGTAAGAGCGAAGACCCCAACGAAACACCCGACCAGTAAGACTTTTTGTTGCTATTTGAAAAAAGATTTCATCATTACTATTTGTAAAAAGATAAAATGAATTACATTTGCAGCCGAATTAGCAAAGAACATCAAACCAACTAATACGTTTGCACTATGTATAACAACATTCAGGATAAAGATTTATCTGAAAAGATAAAAGAACTATGGCGCATCGTGGGCAATTCGCCTATGGTCGCCATCCGTTTCACCTATAAAGGCGAGTTGCGCAGGGTATATGCCAAGGTGGAACAGTTTAACATCACAGGCAGTATCAAAGACCGCATGGCGCTTTTTATCTTGCAAAATGCATATCAAACAGGCAAAATAAAGAAAGGCGACACCATCGTGGAAGCTACGAGCGGCAACACAGGCATTGCCTTTTCGGCTATCGGCAAATCGTTGGGGCATAAAGTGAGTATTGTGATGCCCGATTGGATGAGCAAAGAGCGGGTGGATATTATCCGTAGTTTGGGCGCTACTATCATTCCCGTTTCGAAGGCTGAAGGAGGTTTCTTGGGCAGCATCCGCATCACCGAAGAGATTGCCGCCAGCGAGCCCAATATTTTTCTTCCCCGTCAGTTCGAAAACGAAAACAATGTGAAGGCACACGAAGCCACCACAGGTCCGGAGACATATCATCAATTGCTATCCGTAGGCTTGGTGCCCGATGCTTTTGTGGCAGGGGTCGGCACCGGAGGCACCATCATGGGTGTGGGAAATTATCTGCGCACCATCAATCCGAACATCAAACTTCACGCTATAGAACCCTTGGAATCGCCCACCCTCACCACGGGCTGCAAAATAGGAAACCATCGTATTCAAGGCATCTCGGACGAATTCATTCCACAGATATTGAAATTGGATTCACTCGACGAGGTTATCATGGTGTCGGATGGCGATTCTATCATCATGGCACAGAAATTGGCTTCGCAATTGGGCTTAGCAGTAGGCATTTCGTCGGGAACCAATTTGATAGGTGCCGTCATCGCTCAAAACGCTTTGGGAAAAGATGCCGTAGTCGCTACCGTGTTTTCTGATAACAACAAAAAATATTTGAGCACCGATTTGATGCGCGATGAGCCTGTCAAAGAAGGCTATTATAGCACGGATATCGAACTGCTCGACTACACCATCATCAAACGGGCATGCATCAGTTGTGCCGATTTGATTAACTGCAAAAAAGATTTCAAGATAGTGTAAGACGCTTCGTTTCATTTGCTCTTCCTCACGTATATAATTCTTAAAGACATTATGGAATAAATTTCTTTCCTATTTTGCAGAAGATATGATGCGAATGCTTAATTTTGCGCCCTCAATACAACACACATGACCGAACTCGAAAAATATTTCGCCCCCTTCAAAGAGAATATCGTTGGCAACGACCAAGTTTTTGATACGCCCTACGGCAGCGTCACCATGATTTATGCCGATTGGGTGGCAAGCGGACGCCTTTACCGACCCATCGAACAAAAAATCACTGAGGAGTTTGGTCCTTTCATCGGCAACACCCACACCGAAACGAGCGAGACCGGTACTCGCATGACCAACGCTTATCATTTGGCGCAACGCATCATCAAAGAACATGTGCATGCCGACAAAAACGACGTGATTATCACTTCGGGCACAGGCATGACATCCGTTATCAACAAACTGCAACGCATTTTGGGCTTGCGGAATTGTCAACTGCTTATCGAAAGTCGCTGCCCCAAGAAATGCGAGAAACCCGTGGTGTTTATCACCCACATGGAACATCATTCCAACCACACTTCGTGGTACGAAACTTCTGCGGATGTGGTGTTGATTACCCCTGACGCAAATCTCTTGGTTGATTTAGACCAACTGAAGGAGGAATTGGAGCGCTACAAAAACCGTAGTGTGAAGATAGGTTCGTTCACCGCCTGCTCTAATGTTACAGGTGTTACGACACCAATTCATCAGATGGCGAAATTAATGCACGAATACGGCGGCGTTTGTTTTGTGGATTTTGCCGCTTCGGCTCCCTATATGGACATCAATATGCACCCCGCAGATCCACAGGAAAAATTGGATGCTATTTTCTTTTCGCCACACAAGTTTTTGGGTGGTCCCGGCAGTTCGGGGGTGTTGATTTTCGACTCAGCGCTCTATCCCAATCATGCACCCGACCAACCCGGAGGCGGCACGGTGGATTGGACCAACCCTTGGGGCGAATATAAATACTTAGACGATATAGAAGCCCGCGAAGACGGCGGCACCCCGGGCTTTTTGCAAGCCATCCGCATCGCTTTGTGTATAGATTTGAAGAATCAGATGGGCACCGCCAACATGATGAAACGAGAAGAGGAATTACTTCAAATTGCCTTCGACCGTATGCCTAAGATTCCCGGCATACACATACTAGCCGACAATGTGCAAGATCGGCTTGGCATCATTTCCTTCTATCTCGATGGCATTCATTATAACCTAGCGGTGAAACTACTGAACGACCGCTTCGGCATACAGGTGCGCGGCGGTTGTGCCTGCGCAGGCACCTACGGACACTTCCTGTTGGACGTCACCTATCAGAAATCGCGTGACATCACCTCGAAAATCACCCACGGCGACCTATCGGAGAAACCCGGTTGGATTCGCCTCTCCCTTCATCCTACGATGACCAACGACGAACTGATTTTTGTGATAGACGCTATCGGCGAGCTCGTGAAACATTACACCGAATGGGCAAAGGACTACGACTACAACCCTCATACCAACGAATTCAAATCGCGTATCAGCACAGTGGAGGATTTGGATAAGATTCGGGGGTGGTTTCGCTTGGAAGGGTGTTAGGTCATTGGGTTGAATGAGTTAATTAAGTTGATTGGGTTAATTGAGTTGATTGGTTAACTTAGGAGTCATTTATTGTCATTAAGGGTCATTGCGTCATTTATGGTCATTACATGATCATCGTGGAGGTCATTATGTAATTGAAGCATTATGTCATTGCTTCATTCCATCCTTGTATTATTCCTTCTCTCTATCATTATCTTTCTTTATTCACTTCCTTTCTAAACACTGCGCCTCGTTGTGCTTATGATGAGCCATAAATCATCGCCTCAAGCAAATTCACCATAACAGAAAACATCAAAAAATCCACTCCATTTTTACAAAGTTCGGTCGTATTATACTCTTTTTTTTTAAAATATGCAATGATATATATCATTTTAACAAGATTTATGAGTCGTGTTGATAAATGTCACATCCCTTATGGCAGTAAGGATACACCTACCTCCGCCTAAGTTTTTTCCTACACGAATAAAAAAATAATTCTTGACTTTCGTTATTTATTTTTTGTATATTTGCATTTTATTTCAAATCACGTATGCACAAGCTTTATCACATTGATATTTTTCAGTCCGAAATCCCTACTGCCTTGCATGGGAAGCTTGACGTATGTCTTCACTCGAAATCTACTTTCACAAAACTTGGAACTATAGGTGCTCTAAAGACTATCATCTGTACCTTCTTTTCATATCTATCTGATTATCTACAAATAAAACACAAGCGCACGCATTTTAAGTCTGTTTTTTTGTTTTTTACACACAAGCGCAGCATTTGCGTACTCACGCGCAGCGTTTGCGTACTCACGCGCAGCGTTTGCGCACTCCAGCGCAGTGTTTGCGCACTCAAGCGCAGCGTTTGCGTACTGAAGCGCAGTGTTTGCGCTTTCACGTGCTACACTTGCGTTCTTGCGCGCTACACTTGCGTTCTTGCGCGCTACACTTGCGTTCTTGCGCGCTACACTTGCGTTCTTGCGCGCTACACTTGCGCTTTCATACGCAACGCTTGCGTTCGTATGCGCTACACTTGCGTAGTTATGTACAACACTTGCGAACGTGTGCTCAATTCCTGCGCGTTCGCGCGCTGCTGTGAAAAACTCAGTCTAAATATAGATACTTTTAATAGTGCATACTATGATTGGAGGCTTAAAAAAATGGTTCTTGTTTATAATAGTAATAAATCAGGAAAACCGCTTTTCTTTTCTGGCTTTTCATGAATGAATGGCAGACGTTTTCTATAAAAACTATTTATATCTATCAGCAAATAAATCAATAAAATAAAAAATAATATTTAAAAACATGGCTACTAAGAAAAAAGTATATCCGGATTCAATTTTAGGTTTCTTCCTCTATATAACGGTAGTAGTACCTTATTTAACAGCAAATGCCTCACGATTAGGCATCAGCACAGCCACGCTGAATGCCTTGGCACTTCTTTTTGGGGATGCTGAAACGCCCGACAGCTATTTGTATTTCAAAACCCTTTGGGATGACCCCACCGGAACGCGCACTCCACTGGTGAAAGCAGGTTTGCGTTACTACACAGCACTGCTGAAAAAAGCCTTGAGCGCCATTTATGACGACATCCCCAAAAGCAAATGGACCACCTCAGACCGTGAAAAACTGGGTCGCAAAACAGGTTTGGTCACTCCAAAAGAAACCCCAACAACTCCGATTGTTGAAGTTTGTATTCCCGACACCGTGTCGCTCACCAACGGACAGTTTTCTATCAGCACCCGTTCGCGTTTCGATAAAAAACATTATACGATTGCCGAAACAGCCGACATGGTCGAAATTATGTATGCTATCATAGAAGGCAAACGCAAAGTGGACGAAACTACTGACAAAAAAGTGTTGAAAGTTTGTGACAGTTGGACAGATACTAACTTTAAAGAACTATTCACCACTGCTAAATTTTTGGTTAACGTTGACCCGAAGTTTGCCGGATTCGATTTCAAATTCTGGATTCGCTGGACCTTGGCAAGCCACAGAAATTTGGCTGGACCTTGGAGCGGACCTCATACGCATACCGTAGGGTAGCGCTCCAACGCATCCGACGACACACTCTAAAAATGAAACACGGTCGCCGGATGAGTTTTTTAAGACATTCACGTGGAATAGCATAACCACTTTAAAAAACAAACTTGTCCCATTCAAGCATCATATGGTGGGGGCGTTATCCGAAAAGCCGATAGAGTAGGAAAATTAAAAAACAAGAATATGAAAAAAATTACATTTCTTTTATTACTAATTTTGTGCTTTGCTATTAAAATGGAGGCGCAAAATTCAACAACGGATTTTATTGTCGTTGGCATTGTTGCCAGCGATGGTAACATGGATCAAATTCAGCAGCGTTACCATAACACACCTGCCGTATATTTCGTTCAAGAATCAGGCATTAGCGGGGTTGATCAAATAA
>CAIOJS010000014.1 GCA_903858655.1 uncultured bacterium
GATTAGTAGAGATGCTATGTTTATGAATACTGCATTTCTTGTCAATAGTGGCAGAGAAGTTGAATTCGATAACATTATGACCGACCTTGGACAGAAATACCAAGACGACTGCGATTTTGTTTATACATTCCCGCTGCCGATTTTTAATTTTATTGATTTAAAGATTTTTCCTGAAAAATGGGAACAGTAATAATTTAATATAAGGACACCAACGACATGAGCAACGAAATGGAAACACCAAAAGAAGGGAAATATATTTATGGTATCATTAGATATGATGCTCCAATAGAATATGGTCACATTGGCATGGGGAAGAGAACCGACCTTGTTTATGGAATCAATTATAAAGGTATTACTGCCATCGTTAGTAATTCCCCTATAATTATTTACGAAGCGCGTAGGGTAAATATGATTACTCATGAAAGAGTTCTTGAAGAAGTAATGAAGCAATTTACGGTTCTTCCCGTAAGGTTCTCTACCATCTCCGAGCACAGCGATGACTCAGGGATTTTAAGAATCATTGAAAAAGATTATAATAAGTTCGACGATATGCTTTCCAAGATGGAAGGGAAAAAAGAATTAGGGCTTAAAGTGATGGCGCATGAAGCCGCGATTTACGAAAATATCATTGAGAAATATGATGATATAAGAAACTTACGTAATAAGTTGCTGAATCTCCCCCCAGATAAAACACATTATCAACGTATGAAGATAGGTGAAATGGTTGCTGATGCTTTAAAAAAGGAAACTGAAAATTATAAAAACATCATCCTGGATGCATTAAATCCACTTGCAGAAGATGTGAAAATAAACGACAATTATGGAGAAATGATGATTCTTAATGCCGCATTTCTTATAAAAAACATTACTGAACCCGAATTCGATCATGCAGTGAACGAACTAGATGAGAAATTCGGACTCTTTATGACATTCAAATATGTAGGAACATTGCCGCCATACAATTTTGTAAATCTAGTTATTAATACTAAAGGAATTTAAAATGTTTTTGATAGATGACATATTGCTTGCCCCTTTAAAAGGGATTCTTTTCTTAGCTGAAAAAATCAATGAGGTGATTGAAAAGGAAACCTCTGATGAAGGTGCTATTAAAGAAAGGCTTATGGCATTGCAGCTTAAATTCGAGATGGATGAAATTGATGAAGAGGAATACGACAAACGAGAAGATGAATTACTGAATCTGCTCGCCAATATCAGAGAAGAAAAACAAAATAAATAGAAAACTTATAAACCAGTAAGAAAGGAGAAAAATTATGAGTGCTTTTAAATGTCCGAAATGTGGTAAATCAACCAGTAGTAAAGAAAAGTTTTGCATTGAATGTGGTCAGCCGCTCAATATCGTTTGTCCTGAATGTGGAGAAACATGGCGCTTTATGTTCGATTACAAGTTCTGTCCTGGCTGTGGACACCACATAAAAAAAAACGCTGGAGGCAAACCTCTGCGTGAAGAAAAATGAAGTTAAAGATGTAGTGTTTTGCTTTGTAGCTAAATAAAAAATGAAGAGGAAAGATAATGAGTAATATTATTGAAGTAAAGAAAAATGTGGTTAGTTTTCTCAAAGAAAACATTAACTGCTATGACGTAACGGTCATAAAAATTGAAAAGATTCAAGAAAGCTGGAATGCTATCGCAGAAGTTTATGAAGACGATTCCTTCTTAAAATCAATGAACTTGCCGCCAAAACAAATTCGGCTGTTCTATATGGTTAAGATGGATGATAAGCTTGAGATTACAGCTTTTGAACGTCTGAATTCCTTCGAGGGAATGGATAGTACCAGTCAGCAATAGGGTTTATCCAAAGGTGTTATGATTCATAACCTGATATATGTTTATTGCCTAGCTAACAGTCCCCCTGAATTAGATGCCTCCACAGAGTCTAGAGAATTGAAATCTTTTAAATATGATGGTTTCTATGTTGTCGTCAAGCTTGTTTCTGAAGACGAATATGACGAGGAAAACTTCAAACGAAATCTATCTAACATTCATTGGGTGGAAACCAATGCACGTACCCATATATCTGTAATCAATAGTATTATGGAGCACCAAACTGTCATTCCGTTTAAATTTGGCACTATCTTTCAAACCGAAGAACGTATTCAGAAGTGTCTTTTAGAGTATTCCGATTCTTTACATGAAAACTTCAAGTATATACATGCAAAGGAAGAGTGGTCAGTGAAAGTTTATTGCGACCGAAAAGCCCTTTGTTCCCAAATTGACGAGCTGAGTGAAGAAACTGCTGCACTCGAAACACAAATCATGGCTAGCGCACCAGGAAAAGCATTCCTTCTCAAAAGAAAAAAAACTGAAATGATAGAAAATGAGATGGACAGACTTTGTAAAGAGTATGGACAAACCTATTACGAGCATTTCAACTCCCTCAGTGAAGCAAACAGCCTAATCAACATGCTTCCTAAAGAGTTTACTGGGAGGCAAGATACTATGATACTCAATGCCACTTTCCTTGTCAGGAAAAATAAAGTAGCCGAATTGCTTAACGCTATTGAAGTCATGAAGGGAAATGATGAACAATCTAGTTTCTTCATCGAAGCATCAGGACCTTGGCCCCCTTTTAGTTTTATATCCATTAAAGAAAAATACTAATGCACGACAATGTAGTTGATAAATCTAAAGATATCACCATACTCGAATTGCTCGATAGGGTGCTCAACAAAGGTGTAATCCTTACGGGAGATATCGTTATTTCCGTTGCAGATATTGACTTAGTATATCTCGGCGTAAAACTGATGCTAAGCTCCGTTGAAACAATGGACCAACTTAAAACAGGAAAATCTATATTGAAATTATAAACAATTATGATTTACGCTTTACTATCTGTACATGAGAAAGCAGAAAAATTAAACTTGCTTTTATCAACAATCAAGGGTATTTCGCAAACAGACCTGATGGCAGTTTCGTATAAAGAAATCGCTGCTGTAGTTAGTTGTCAGAAGGAGACTGATATAATTGCTGATAAAAATAAAGTGTTAGAGTATGCAGGAGTAATCGACCAATTAGCACAACACTTCACACTTTTGCCTATGCGTTATGGTTCTTCGATGGAATCAAACGAGGCAATATTAGTTATGCTAAAAATAAATTACACCGAAATTCATCAAAACCTCCTGAAAGTTGAAAATAAGAATGAATTCGGACTAAAGATCTTTTGTGATACACAAAAGCTACATACACAGATTCGAGCTGAATCAGAAATCAATTCGTCATTGAACAATGGTCTCGAAGACCAACCCGCCAACTCTGTGTTTAAAGACTATGTCAATAAGAAATTGCGCGAACATCGCCTCGAAGAGTTGATGATTAGCTATGTTGATGCGCTCATTGCAGAAATCTCTATATATCTTGATCAGTTTCATGCATTTTATAAATTCAAAAAAATGACAACATCTAATAATATTATTGATGCTGTTTTTCTTTTAGATAAAGAAAAACAAACAGAACTAGTTTCTGCAATCGAAACCCTACAACATCGCTATCCCGATCTAAATGTTGTGTTGACAGGACCATGGTCACCTTTTAACTTTGTTGAAATCACCATCAAATAAAATCGCAATGAGTGAAAATAAAATATTATTCAATACTGCAGGGTCACTCGACACCATATCTGCCGATATTGGAAATCTAGCAAACCTAGAAGATTCCAAACTAAAACTCACGCCCGACAATGCTGACTCAGGCTTAGCAAAACTTGTACTCACTTTGGTTGAGCTTATTCGCAAATTAGTTGAAAAACAAGCTATGCGTAGGGTGGATGGAGGCTCATTGACTGAAGATGAAATAGAACGTCTAGGAGAAACTCTCATGAAATTGGAAATGAAAATGGAAGAGTTAAAAAAACACTTTAACCTAACCGACCGCGATCTCAATATCAACCTTGGTCCATTAGGCGACTTGATGTAAAGAGTGGCTAAACGATTAGAATTGCATTCTTGCAATTATTAATTTGTTGTTGTATTAATCTAGTCTCTCATTAATGCAACAGAAATGACAAAAGCATTTTAATCGTATTGTTATTAAAGCTTTTCAAATTCTTTTTTAGATTTGAACAACATTGTGTATTCCTTGAAGTGCACCTTTATATCGGCTTGCTTTCTTGTCTGTAGATATTTTTTCAAAATAAATTTGCCGATTTCCTATGATATTTTCAGATAAGTTGTATCTTTGTTTGATTATTGTTTTTGAAACCAATCTATGAATATTAAAGAAGTCAAAATAATTGATATCCCTTCCACCGAAGATAGCCGAGGCATTTTGTCCTCTATTGAACAAAATCAGGATGTGCCTTTCAACATCAAGCGTGTTTTTTATATTCATCAAATAAAGGGATCCCGTGGTGGTCATGCCCTCATCAACACCGATCAATTGTTGCTTCCTTTGTGCGGACACTTCAAAGTGAAAGTGTATGATAGCCAACATTCAAAAGTTTTTATACTGAACGATATAACCAAAGGTTTGTATATCCCTCGATTGATTTTTCTTGAGATGTTTGATTTTTCTGAAAATGCAGTGTGTATGGTGCTCGCAAATTCAAAATACAATAAGAAAAAGTATTTGAGAAGTCTTGAAGAGTTTAAGTCTTATATTGATAAAGTTGGCAAATGATAGTAAGAGGTTGGGAATACTTGGCAGAATATGAGGCTGAGAAGGATGAAATTCATGCAGCAATCCATGAGGTGTTGAACTCTGGCTCCTTGATTTTAGGCAACAAAGTCAAAGAATTTGAAAGCAAATATGCAGCTTACTGTGAAGTAAAACATGGAGTAGGCGTTGATAATGGAACTAATGCTATTTTCTTAGCATTAAAAGCTTTGGGGATAGGGGATGGGGATGAAGTGATTACGGTTTCCAATACGGCTGTTCCTACTGTTTCTGCTATTGTTTCTTGTGGTGCCACTCCCGTGTTTGTGGATATTGAAGAGACTTCCTTTTTGATGGATACAACCAAAGTCGAGAATGTTATAACTCCAAAGACGAAGTGTATTCTCCCTGTTCATTTGTTTGGACAATGTGTGGATATGGATGAAATCAATCGCATCGCCAAGCAGTATCATCTCAAGGTATTGGAAGATTGTGCTCAAAGTCAGGGTGCTATGTATAAAAACCATAAGGCAGGTTCTTTGTCGGATATTGCGGCTACTTCTTTTTATCCAACAAAAATATTAGGCACGTATGGTGATGCCGGCATGGTGTTGACCAAGGATTCAGAACTCTATCATCGCTTGCTGCGTCTTCGTGTGTATGGTATGGAAGAGACCTATAATGCTGTGGAGCATGGCTACAATTGTCGTTTAGACGAAATTCATGCCGCTATTCTATTGAAGAAGTTAAACCATATTAAATATTACATCGCCAAAAGGAGAAATCTCGCAAATCAATATCATGAATTATTGTCTGATACAAGTCTGCAACTTCCTGTGGAAATGCCAAATTGTAAACATTCTTATTATTTGTATGTGGTCAGGCATCCACAGCGGGATTTGATTCTGGAAGAACTGCGCAAAAGGGATGTCTTCTTGAATATTCATTATGCCTATCCCATTCATACTATGGAAGCCTATAAATATCTTGGCTATAAGCAAAGTGATTTACCCGTAACGGAAAAGATTTCGAAAGAATTATTTTCATTACCTTTGTATCCTTCTTTGACAGAAGAGAAGCAACACTATATCGTTGATGCCATTCGTGAAGTTATGGCACTTCACCATTTATAATAATTAATGTTTATAGCTACAAAGATACATGTCAGCAACTCCTCCTAAAATATCCATTGTAATTCCTGTTTTTAATGCGCAGTTGACGATTGCAAAACTTGTGAATCAGTTGATTTCGGAGATATCGCCGCGCTATGATTTGGAGATAGTGTTGGTGAATGATTATAGTGCGGATAACTCGCATGTCGAATGTTTGAAACTTTTCCAAGCCCATAAAAGCATTGTAAAATATATTGCCTTAGCTAAAAATTTTGGAGAGCATAATGCTGTGATGGCTGGATTAAACAAGGTGACGGGAGATTTTAGTATTATTATGGACGATGATTTTCAAAATCCTGTGGAAGAAGTGATGAAGCTTATTGCATTCGCCCTTGAAAACGATTTTGATGTTGTTTACACCTATTATGATAAGAAAAAACATAAACGGTGGCGCAACTTTGGTAGCAGTTTGAATAATTATATGGCAACCATTTTATTGAAGAAACCTAAAGATTTATATCTCTCAAGCTTCAAATGTTTGAATCGCTTTTTGGTGGACGAAATCATTAAATACGATTTGCCTTATCCGTATATTGATGGTTTGATACTCAGGTCAACATCGAGTATTGGAACGCTACAAGTGGTGCATGACCAACGCCATGAAGGAAAATCGGGTTACACCGTTGTGAAGCTAATTAAATTATGGTCGAATATGTTTACAAGCTTCTCCGTTATTCCCTTGCGCATTTCTATATTTATCGGGATCTTCTTTGCTGTAACTGGTTTTCTATTTGGTATCTATTCCATCATCGAGCATTTCATTGTTCCGGGATTGCCTCCGGGCTTTTCGTTGACTATTACTGCCATCTTTGTGTTTGCAGGCATTCAACTCATATCTTTGGGCATGATAGGCGAATATATAGGTCGAATTTTTATATCGCAAAACAAACAACCACAATACACCATCAAAAAGGAGTATTTGTAGTCGCCCAATGGAGCCGAATCAATATACATACATGTTTGAGGTGGAAGACCGCCATTGGTGGTATGTGGGCAATCATGAAATCTTTTTACAAATGCTGCAACGCAAAGTGCTGTTACACGATGGCATCCATCTCCTTGATGCAGGTTGCGGCACCGGTAAATGGCTGGAGATATTGAAGCAATCTTACCACATTCATGAAACAGGCATAGATTATAACCCTTTAGCTCTGGATTATGCCAAAACTCGTGGAGCATTCCATTTGCAGTTAGCAGATATCAACACCTGTGTCTTTGCGGAAGCTTCTTTTGATTTGATTACGTCTTTTGATGTGATTTGCAACAGCAATATTGATGATGTGCATGCTCTCCACAGTTTTCATGCTTTTTTGAAAGACGATGGACATCTACTGCTGACTGTACCTGCTTATCAGTTTCTGTTGAGCACCCACGACACTATGGTGCATCAAAATAAAAGATACACCAAACGCCAACTCAAACTATTGCTCGAAAGCAATGGATACGAAATCGTGAAAATATCCTATTGCGTTTGTTTGTTGTTTCCCATTGCGATGATAAAACGCCTCCTGGATAAAGTATTTGCCTCAAAAGATGGTGACCACAACGAAGTGAAGATGCCCGGCAACATGATAAATCACTTGTTTTTGTTTGTGATGCGTTTTGAGAAATATCTATTACGCTATATATCCTTGCCCTTTGGTTTATCCGTGATGGTACTTGCCAAGAAAGCTACATGAGGTTAGAGATGCATATATATACTATAAAAGGTCCCAAAGATGAAGTTTGACAAATACCTGAAACTTATTGCTCCCATAGCTGCCATATTGTCCTTGGCGTCTGCGGGACTCATCTTGTATTTTATCAACAAATATGGCGTGAATGTTCCCTACAATGATCAATGGGAGTATGTGGGTTTCTTCGATCATTTGTCGCAAGGCATGTTGACCATCGAGGAATTGTTTCGGCAGCATAATGAATATCGGCAGTTTTTCCCGAACGTGATTTATGTGGCTTTGGGTTCGTTCACACATTGGAATGTGCGCTACGAGATGTTGGTGATATTTCTCTTGGCATGTTTGGTTGCTTTTAATATCTATCGTTTGGCGGGCTATACCCAAGTGGGAAAACCTTGGCAAAAGTGGCTGATGTTCTTTTTGGCAAACCTCTTCATCTTTTCGCCTATGCAATGGGAGAATTGGTTGTTTGGCGTGCAAATAGAATACTTCCTGCCCATCGCTTGCGTTTCGACAGGATTGGTGCTCGCCTTCACCCGCATGCCCGGATTGCTGAAAATGATACTCTGTATGGCGTTGGCTTTAATCAGCACCTTCTCGTCCATCAATGGATTTATTATCTGGATACTCCTTTTCCCTGTTTTGGCGTTCTCGGGTACAAAAAATGAATACTTCAAGAAAGGCACCATCATCGCCATTTGGATAGCAGCCACCTTGGAAGCTTTAGCCATTTACTTCAGCGGCTATCAGAAACCCGGTGCACATCCAAGTTTATCCATCGTGTTGCATCATCCCTTGGATGCCTTGTTTTATTTCTTTGGAACCTTGGGCAACACCCTACGCGTGATTCATTACTTGTGGGCAATATTGGTGGTAGGAGGGATGCTGTTTTTCGTCTTTCTGGCGCAGATCCTCTATGTGGTGTGGCATATAAAAGACAAACTCTTGCTGCGAAATGCCCTTCCTTGGGTGATGTTGGGATGGTATGCCATGGGGACGGCTGCCATGCTGACCGTGGGCAGATTGGGCTTCGGCACCTATCAGTCCTTGGCATCGCGCTACACAAGTTTCACCTTGTATGGAGCCGTGGCAGTGATATTTCTTGCAGGATTGATACTGCAACATTATTTTCGCGTCAGAGGCATATCGGTGAAACAAAAGATAGTCATAGCCGCGTTGGTGGTTTTGCTGGTAGGGGCAAAGGTGAACAATTATCAAGTTGGCGTAAACGAATTGAAGAGCTTTCATGCGGCTATCATTCATGCAAAAGCGGGTTTGTTGTGTATCAATTATGTGCCGCATGAGGAATGTGCCAACAAAGTTTATCCTGCCAACTTTGCAGAGATACATCGCACGGCAAACATACTAAATCGTTTGGGATATTTGAATCCGCCTTTGATACGCAGCGATGTGATGCAAGATTTGGAAGACATGCAACAGAGTGCGACATCGTATGGCTCATTAGATACCGTCTTTTATCTGCACGACAATGTGTATAAAGCTTGGGGCACCGCCATGATGCCCAACACGAAAGGGGCTGCCGATGCGGTGCTGCTCAGCTACGAGACTCCTGATGGCAAATCGAAACTGTTTACACTCCAAAACACCGACAGCATCCGATGGACCAAAACCTTTACGCTAGACAGGGTACCGCAAAACCCTATGGTGATAAGGGCATGGGCTTTCGATGCCAACAGCGCCAAGGCATATAAATTGAAGGGGATGCAAAGGGTTGTTTTACCTTAATAGGCACAATGGGGTTCAGCGTTTTATTGCTTTCGTGGAATAACTCTGATCGTAATACTATTTTAGAACAAACATTTTAGTTTCTTACGGAACTAATTGGTTTCAATGGTTTTTATTTTCTAGATAAAGTTCATTTTAATTAATAAGCATGCGTTTCTGATTTAATTTCTTCGATATCAATTTTCTTGTTGTCAATCGAACGCCATGCATACCAGATATAGGCAATCACAAA
>CAIOJS010000015.1 GCA_903858655.1 uncultured bacterium
ATTATTATTTTACGCATTTTGAAGACGACAGCAATGGTGATTTGTACATCCTTTGCGGTGCGCGCGATGCCAAAAAAGGCAATGATCCTTTGAAATATTATAAAGAATATCACATTTTGAAGTTTAATAAAGACCTTGATTTGTTGAAAGATGTGAAAATTCCTTTCGATTTCAACACGGGATACACCTACGCTACCAATCTGACACAAACCACCGACGAAGGCTCAGAAGCTATCAACGAAATGATTTTTGTGTTTGCTCCTTTTGATGTAGGCAAAACGAATTGCGATCCCGAAAACACCAATTATACCTATCTGCGCGTGGACAAAGATTTGAACATCAGCGAACGCATTCCGTTTAAATCGAAGGCGGGTTATTGGAACATTGATTATATTTTGGCGACCAACGATGCCGTGTATGCTTTCGGACCTTTGGCTTCGGGCAAAGACGATTACTACAATAAATTGGATGGCAAAGTGAGCAAATACAAATCCGTTCAATTGATGAAGATAGCCGGCAACAATGTGGAATACCTAACGGAAACTACTTTAGACGAATTTGTCAAGAAACTAAAAACACCACCTTCTCAGAAAAAAGCGCCTGAATATGAAGGCAAGAAATTCGAAATCGTGAATTATAAAGTGTTCGATAATGGTGACTTTATGGTTGTTGGTCAAAACTTTAAAATGATGCAACCGCCGCCAACAAGCACTTCATTATCGGCTGCTATCAACACTGCAAAGGAGAAACAATATAACGATATCATTGCCTTCCATTTCGACAGCAAAGGCGTTTTGAAAGCGCAATATGGCGTTGATACCAAAGAAAGCAACGATTATTCGAAGAAAAACGGCACCCCTCAAAGCATGTTGATGGGCAAAGATCCGAACAATATGTATTGGGTGGTTCAAGAAATTCGCGGCTATTCCGAATGGTTTAAAAAGATATTGACCTATCCGCGCATTGCCAAAGTGGATATGGGGGCAGGCACTTTGGGCGATTTCACTGCTTTGGGCGATAAGGAATTCTTTCTCGATCCGAAGTTTCCGTATTTGGAATCAGAACCCGGCAAATTGGTTTTCTTTGGTTCGAACAAACCCGGAAAAATTATTTGGTTCGCCAAAATTGACTTAGAATAAATATGTACGTACTACTGAAAACGGAAGCTCAATAGGCTTCCGTTTTTTTTTAGAGATACAAATTCTTTTGATACACCTTTTCCGCCAAGCGAAACATCTGTTCAAAGGTGATGGATGGGATTTTTTCACTTTCGTGATACACAAGATGGGCAGCGGCAACCAAATCGAAGGTGGGTTCAAAGCGGAGGTAGCGTTTGTTGAGGTCATTTTCTCCAAGGCGGCAACGGTCTAAGGCATCGGCATCTTTAAGCAGCGCGGTGGTGAGATAATGTGGATGCGTCTTTTTGATTTCCGTATAACGGGAATGATTTCTTACTGCTGTCTTGATGGTTTCTATATCTTCATCAAGCAAACCATATTGCCGGAACAAATACTCAAACTGCGGCACTTTCATCTTTGCAGCTCTCGGACCATGGCTCAAACTCAAACCATCATGCGTACGCGCCATGTCGTGAACAAAAGCCGCAAAAAATGCCAAACGTTTTTCATGTGTCAAACCAAGGGCATCACCCAAAGCTAAGACATTACACATCACCCGATAGGTATGTCTTGCACCGTGTAGTTCGCTTGGATGCAGGAAATAGTCGGGTTGAATTTCAAAATCTGAGAAAGTGATAAGCATACATTTAATAATTTTGTGACTTCAAACTGCGGAAGTGTCTAACTTCTCAAATACGAAGCCCCGTTTATATCCAAAATGCAGCCTGTCATAAACTCTGTATGTTCCGATGCCAACAAGACGATAGCATGAGCAACTTCCTCAGGTTTGGCAACACGATTCAAAGGACTTTGATTTTTGATTTCAGTACCCTTGTGTCCTTTCAATGCCGATGTTGACATCTCCGTTTCAACAAAGCCTGGGGCAACCACATACACAAACACCTGTTTCGGCGCCAACAACTTCGCCAAAGATTGGCTAAATTGATTCAAGGCTGCCTTGCTCGCACCATAAGCCGGCGCAGTAGGCTCGCCACGAAACGCTCCACGAGACGACACATTGATAATCTTGCCTCCACCATTCGCTGCCATGTGTTTCGCCAAAAAATAAGTAAGATTGCTCATGCCGATAAAATTCGTCTTGAACGTATCGTTCACGTGCATCTGCCATTCTTCGTAGGTGGACGACAACAAATCACATTCTTTATACACACCGGCATTGTTCACCAAAATTTCTATGTGTCCAGCTTTTTTCAAGGCTTTAAACACCGCGCGTTCCACCAAAAACGGATCGTCTAAATTGGCTTTCAGCAAGAAATGTTTGTCGCCCTTCAGCATGGATAGAGTTTTCATGGCTGCAGCATCGTTTTCTTTATAATGAACAATCACATGAGCACCACATTCGGCAAATTCAATGGCAGTAGCCCTGCCAATGCCGCGCGATGCCCCTGTTATCAAAACATATTTACCTGAAAAATCTATATTCATGGCTCGTTGAGGTTACAGCATTTCGCAAACGCCCTGATTGCTTGTGGTGGTTTTGATGATTTTTACGAAATTGGCATTCGCTTTCAAACCATGTTCCATAATAGCGGCAATTTCATCTTGCATATCTGCCGAACATATCGTTATCACCGAAGAGCCTCCTCCGCTTACGGTGCTGCCGTAAGCTCCTGCCGCTATCACGGTAGCTTTTGTTTCCTTATAATTTTCAATCACCGCCGAACGAACAGGCTCCGCGATGTGGTCAACGCTGATGGCTCTGCCAAATTCTTCCACATCTTGGGTATGAATGGCATGTATGACGCGCGAACAATGCGCCATCTGTTCTTTCAACTTGTCTTGACCGATTTCATAAGTGATAAAGCCCCGTGTTGTCCGTTGACTTTTCTTTATCACTGCTAAAACCACCGGAAATTCGGGCATCCGCAGTTTCAACACATCTATCGGATGATAATCTTTTATCAAAATAAATCCACCCAACATGGCAGCAGCCACATTGTCGGCGTGGGGCGACCCGCCCGAAGCAATTTCGCCCATGCGAGCCAAATCCACTAATTCATTATCCGTCAAATTTAAATTCAACAATTTATTCAGACCATAAATGGCTGAAGAAGCTGATGCTCCCGTGGTACCCAAACCACAACCCGAGGTCATGTGTTTGGTGATGGTTACTTTCAAGCCCAAATCGGGTTTGTAGCGTTTCTTTAATTCCAAAATTGCCAAACCTGCCGTGTTGTCTTCCACTTTAAGCGGAATGTTTTGATCATCGCCGTCGAAACCGATAGTGATTTTTTGGTCGTTGGTGAGTTCCAACAGCATTTCATCAAAAGGTTCTTTGAGCGCCATGGCAAATATGTCGTAACCCGGACCCACATTAGCGCTTGTGGCAGGTCCTCTCAGACGGATAGTGTTCATACCAAACCTTTTTGTTGCATGAAGCCTTTTAGCTTCTTGGTTTTTTCTTCGCTCAAAGGTGTCAATGGCGAACGATGCCCTCCTGCGGGTAAGCCCATCAGGTTGAGCGCCATTTTGGCTGCCATCGGATTCGATTCGTAGCGCAATGCTTCGAACAAATCGTAATAAGCATAATGAATTTCTGCTGCTTCGGTCATCTTTCCGTTCAGCGCCAATGCAGTCATGTCGCGCATAATTTCGGGGATGATGTTGCCGGCAACGGTGAAAGTCCCCGCACCGCCAAACGAAATTAAGGGATAGGCTGTGGTGTCTTTTCCCGTGAACACACAGAAGTCGTCGCCGCGCGTCAATTGGAGTATCTTGGCTAGATGGTCGAGTTTTTTGTTGCCATCTTTGATGCCGATGATGTTGGGATGCTTGGCAAGAAATCCGGTGGTTTCGGGCAACAAATCCACGCCGGTACGCTCAGGAGCGTTGTGCAGAATGATTGGCACAGGCGAGAAATCGGCTAATTTTGTATAGAAATCTATCAAACCTTCTTGTTTGGGCAAAACGAAATAGGGGGTGAACACCGAAATGTAGTCTGCACCCAAATCCACGAACCTGCTTACGCGCTCTTTGGCTTCCCAAAGGCTCGTGCTGCAAGCATCGGGAGCCAATTTTACTTTGCCTTTAGCCACTTCTGCAATGATTTCCACCACGCGATAAACTTCCGTGTCGGTCATCATTGTGTTTTCGCCCGTAACGCCCAAGGGGGCTATGCCGTGGATGCCTGCATCCACCTGACGTTGAACCAATGTGCGTAAACCTTCCTCATCTAAGGATAAATCCTGTCGGAAGGGCGTAATTAATAATGTGTATGCGCCTTTAACCATGATTGTATGTTTTTAAATTTTATACAAAGGAAAGCAAAATCCTGAAACACTCGTACATTGTTTGAGAATATTTATTAAACGTTTTTTCAACAAAGGGGTTTAGAGTTCAGAGTTCCTAGTTCAGCGAGTACTACGAATTACGAATTTTCGAATTACTAATGACGCTCTTAGATGGTTTAGGAAAGTTAAACAGAGATTCACGGAGAACAAGGAGATACACAGAGGTTTTTTGACGAATTCGTAAATTTGGCAATCCTTGGTATTTGGAGCTTGGAGCTTGGAATTTCTCCCTAAGAAATCCCCGCAATAAGCACTATAGAAACAATAGCTAAAACTATCCCTATAATATTAATGGTAGAGAGTTTTTCCTTATAAAAAATAGTTCCTACCAATGCCGAAATGGTGACGATGCTCACATTAAACACCGGAACAAAGACAGATACATCAAAAAGGCTCATGCCAACCAAGAAGAAATACGTGGAAAACCAATTCAATAGTCCTAGAATGATGCCGGCGATGATGCTCCGCAAAAAAACTTTTTGTTTCTTCACAATGACACTCGATAGAAGGACGACGATTCCGATGCAAAAAGAAATGAAAAAGGCAACGGTGAGATAGTTGGTGAAATCATTTTTGATATATAGCTTTTGCGAGATATTGAAAATGCTATCGTTGAAACCATTCCCAACAAACAACAGTATGGGCAAAATCAGAAAACGCGAATGTGCTTTTTGAGCCGAAGTGCGCATTAGGGTTAGATAAAAAGCTAACAATGCTACCGTAATTCCTGCGATACGCATCCAAGTAGCGACTTCATGAAACATCAAAAACCCGAAGAGGATGGGAATGATAACCGACATCTTGCCTGAAACACTAGTGATAGCGATGCCCACTTTTTGTGTTGAAATGGCATAAACAAAAAAAGTTGCAATCAATAAGAAACCGGAAATGGCAGCATAAAGCATCCAAGGCTTATCCATGGCTTGTTGCATGGTAATGCGTTCGGGAGCAGAGAAATATCCACACAAGGTTGCCACCAAATAGTTCACCGTGAGTGCTTGTATAATATCAATGCGGTAGCTTTCGAAGAACTTAAACAGGATGAAAATTATACTCGAGGTTAATATAGCGAGAAGCAAATAGTGCATAAAAAAATAATTTTCAGCAAAAGTAAAGTTTTATACACGTAAATAAGCATGATTTTAAAAAAAATACTATTGGAATCACAAAATAGTAGTATCTTTGCACCCGCATTGCGGATGTGGCGTAATTGGTAGCCGCGCCAGACTTAGGATCTGGTGCCGAGAGGCGTGGGGGTTCGAGTCCCTTCATCCGCACAAATTAGGGATATAGGTGAATAAACTTTTTAATAAATTAATCGGTAACGCAAAGTTTATCTATAAATCCTTTTGTTCATATAATCCCTCCAATAAAAATAACTAATTTGAAATTCACCCCTCGTAGTGAATAGAATTCTAAAAAAACAATTTTCAAATGAATATCACAAAAGAAAACGTTGAAGGTTTAGCGGCGACACTAAAAATTGAACTTGAACCGGCAGACTATCAAGAAAAATATGAATCTCAATTGAAGGACTATCAGCATAAAGCTAAAGTTCCAGGATTTCGCCCCGGCAAAGTTCCGGCAGGTATGTTGAAGAAAATGTACGGAAAATCAGTTTTGTATGAAGTTTTGATGCATGAATGCAATGACGCACTTATTAATTACATGCGGGAAGGTAATGAAGATCTCATAACTACCCCCACCGTGAATGAAGAAAAAAACAAACAAATTGATTTAGACGACCCCTCAACGTTTAATTTCTATTTTGATATTGCTATCGCACCAACCATCAACACAGAAATAGATGATAGCATGAAGGTAGATTATTATAAAGTAGAGGTTCCCGATTCTTCTGTTGAAAAATATTTATTGGACGCCCGTAGCAGATTCGGTAAATATGAAGATGCCGACCTTATTGAAGAAAAAGATATGATTGCGGGCACTTTTGATGAGCTAGATGAAAATGGAATTGTCAAAGAAAGTGGCATTAAAAAGGATATTTTTATCTATATGGAACAAATTAAAGACGAAGAATGCAAACAAAAGCTTCTGAGTCGAAAAGTGTTAGATGTCCTCGAAATGGATCCGAAAAAACTTGCTCGTTCCGAATATGAGTTAGCCTATTTCTTGGGTTTGAAAACAGAAGAACTTCCAGAGCCTTTACCAAAATTCAATTTGACGATTAATCGCATCACTCGCAGTAAACCTGCAGAATTGAATGAAGAACTTATTCAAAAAATCTACCCAAAATCATCTATCAGTACAATGGAAGAACTGAAAGAAATGCTTCGCACAGACTTAGAAGCCGAATTGATGAAAGATAGCGACCGTAAGTTTTATAACGATGTAGCTAAAGTTTTTGAAACAAAGAATGATTTCAATATACCTGACAAAGTAATACAATCCTTTTTAAAGGATAATGCTGATGAAAAAGATGGCGCTTTGGAAAAAATGGAAGAAGACATGGAGCATGCCAAGAGACAATTCAAATGGCAATTAATCGAGAATAAAATCGCTAAAGAAAATAACTTATATGTTAGGGATGACGAGGTCAAAGATTTTATTAAAAGCCATTTCCGTCAGCAGGTAATGTCGGATGATGAATTGGCAAATGAACTCGCGGAAGTTCGGGATTCTGAGCACGATCATAACCATGAGCATGACCACGACCAAGATGAGCAAAAACACGACCATGATCATGAAAACAAAGCCGTAGGTAATCCAAATTTAAAAGAAGACTATTTAGATAATATAGCTAGTTATTATATGAAAGACGAAAAACAAGTAAAAGATATTAGATACTCAAT
>CAIOJS010000016.1 GCA_903858655.1 uncultured bacterium
CTAGATTAAAATGCTGATCTAAGAAAGTTTTATGTTTACACACTTTACGGGATAGTGTCGGGAAATCTTTGAAGCCACTCGAAAGAAATGAGAAGATGAAAATACATATAATTAATAGGAGTATCCCGAAAATCCTTTAAAGAATAGGGCGCGGAAGCTGAAAAGCGAATGAGTAGGTAAAAAAATAAAAATTTGAAAATGACAACTGTAACATTGTACACCCCTATTATTAGTTTTGAGAATGCACCGACAAATAAATTGAAATTATTCTGCCATGTCCTAAACGCAAGTAATCAACCACGAAACGGATCTATCCAAATAATGGATGCAGGTGGTAATCCCATAAGTTCAACAGGTTATCACAATTTGCAACCAGGAAATGCTACTGGAGATAGTGCTCCATTATACATACTTTCATCCACGGCTCTCATTGGTCTGATTTATGCAAAAGTTACTGTAATTGGTGCTGCTCATGATATTAGAGCTAATTTAATTTTAACAGATTCTAATGGGAATACAATCGTTTCGGTTGAGGCACATTGATTGGTTTTCCCAGTTTGACTGAGGTTGGAGCCTCAGTCCAATTTATACTTTTAGGCTCTACCTAATAACATACTTCACCCAATCAACTAATCAACCCTATTATAAAACATCAAGCCCAACAATCCAAAGAAATATACCCCCATCTGCCGTTCGAGTAAGGACTCGCTGAGGAAAAACACCAAGATAGCCAGGCAAAAGTAAATACCTTCGGGTACTCGAACTATTTTACGGCATATCACAAAAAGACATGCCAGAAAAATCAGCAACACAAAGATACCATAATTTATCCCGATAGAAAGATATTGATTGTGGGCATTGAAATTCTGCGCTGCCCCTTCCGACCATCCCGCCGTGCGATAGCTGTCGTTCAATTCTTGCTGGGCATTGCCGCTTCCCGTGCCCCACAGCAAGTGGTCGGTAAAAACCTCAATAGAACAATGTACTATAGTCATGCGTTGCGACATGGTGTTGGTATTGTTAATTAGCTTTGCATCTAAGGAAAGCATCTCGCTCAAACGATGGCGCAGCGATGGCACCGACACCGAAATCAACAGTATGGCAAGCAAAACGCCTGCACTCAACATCCATTTTCGCAGCTTGGTTCCTTTGGAGCGCACTATATATATCAATAACAACAAAATCCCCACCGCAAAGGCAATGCGCACAGCCAACATCAGCACCAAACTCATCAGCAAGACTGCCAAAACAATGCTCCCGCGATAGGACCATTTGTTTTTGAATATGGGGTTCACCACTAAGAAACAAGCAGAAGTGAGTGCGAAAAGGGCATAATAGGTTGGATGCAAGCCTGAAATCTGTTCGAATTGGGTGCGTAAGATATAAGCACCGTTTTCGTAAGCCGAAGTGTTGAAGAGGATGCCTTGCCAACATAAAACAGTTGCAGCATAAAGGCTAAGGACACTAACTGCTAAAGCAAAGACCAACAAAGCGCGTTGATAATTCCGAAAAGATGTGATTTGGATAAACATCGGAATGATGAGCGGTGCTGTGAAAAAGAAAATCTTTTTCTCAAACTCAAAACGAACTGTTGGCTGTGTGCCTGCAATGCAAAGCTCTATCAAATAAGGAATAAACGGCAGCACAAATACCAAATTCCACAAGAGGGTTCTGCCTATCGGGATTCTTTTGATAAAAAATGCGATGAAGGTGAGCAACGCCAATGCCATCAGAATCCCATTCGTGAGCTTCATGGGCAATATAGGGAAGGCAAACAACGCCAAAAAAAGCAGTGTCATCCCACTATGCAGTCTATTAGTTTTATTCAGACGTAGCGGCAAAATGTTGTTGAATTTTGGTATCAATAAAAGTTTTAAGCTCCTCACGAAAACGCTCCACCCCGAAAGGCTTAATATTATTTTCAAAGTCTTCTACTCGAAATATGGCTTTGTCGGCATCGAATTTTCGAATGATTGCTACCATATCTTCCACTGTTTTTTGATGAAAGAACACTCCGGTGTTTTTACTAACCGTTTCGGTATATCCACCAACGAAAGGCACTATCACTGCCGTGCCGTATGATTGCGCTTCCACCACCGAAATGCCGAAATCTTCCGTGGCTGCCGCAATAAAAGCTTTGGCAGAGGCTATCTTTTCGTGTTTCGTTTGATCGTCAATGTATCCTAAAAAACTTACGTTGGGTGGCAGTTTCTTCAGGATTCTGCTGCGCAAAGGACCTTCGCCTGCTATCTGCAACTTTAGTTCGGGCATCTGCCGGAAGGCTTCTATAATCAGGTCAACATTTTTATAGGTAACGAGGCGCGATACAGAGATATAATAATCGCTCTTCTTGTTTGCCGATACTTTCATTTCCACATCCACGGGAGGATAGATGACTGTGCTGTCGCGATTAAAGAAACGTCGGATACGTTCTCTGACAAATAGCGAATTGGCAATAAAATAATCCACACGGTCGCTCGTGTTGAAATCCCATTTGCGAAGTTTCTCGAAAAAGAATTTCAAGATGGCTTTTGTCATCTGTGTTTGTGCAGCTCGTAGGTAATCCTCTTTCAAATCCCAGGCATAACGGGCAGGGCTGTGACAGTAGGATATGTGCAACTGTTTTGAATTGCGTTTCACGCCTTTGGCAACACAAGAAGAGGAAGAAATAATCACATCATAATCGCTCAAATTCAGACTCTCGATGGCGCGCGGGAACAAAGGAAACAACGACCTGTATTGTTGCCGCACAAAGGGAATGCGCTGTATGAAACTGGTATGGGTTTTCTTTCCAAACAAATAATAATCGCGATTTGCTTGATTGAAGAAATCGAACAAGCAAAAAACATCTGCCTCTGGATAGCATTGCAATATCTCCCTCACCACCTTTTCGGCGCCGCCGGCTTCGTTGAACCAATCGTGAACTAAGGCTATTTTAGGCATTTATCAATTATGGATGACAGATTAATGTGTATATTGTTTTATGATCTCGGCAAGGATGTTTTCCGCGGCGTCAAAATTAAATTTATTTTTCAAATTATCCACTGTATTTGTTGTGGGTTTATGAATTTTTATGTTATCCAATGCCTGAAGAAACATTTTTGCATCTCCAGCATCATAATATAAAGGCATATCTCCAAATGATTCTCTATAGACAGCAACATCGGGAACAATCGCCGGAGTCCCCAACACCAGTGCTTCCAAAACGGGAATCCCGAAACCTTCATATTCCGAAGAAAACACCAAAGCTTCTGCATGTTTCATCAAAGTATAATACTGCCTATCATCAACAGCATTTAGAATATGTACGTTTTCGTCTTTTGGAAATGTTGTCTTTCCAAAGATGTCTGCTTCCATACCCACACCCACTATATGAAATCCTTTATCTTTGATTTCAGGCAAATGCGATAGTGCAAAAGCAGCGTTCTTCCTCGGATTAAAGATGCCTGTCAGTAATAAATACGGAAAAGGATATGGTCTTTGCTCATCATAATCCATTATAGGAACGCTATTGGGTACTACATGGATTTTATCTGAGGAAGCATTGTAGGCATCACAGATTTCTTTTTTGCTGAATTCCGAAACAGTAATGATTTGCAACGAACGTTTGCACAAGCGCGGGATAAGATAATTATACCAAAGCCGAAAAGAGGCACTAAACCAATCCTTATTTTTTCGAAAAGCAAGATCATGTACGGTTACGATTTGTTTCTTTATCAGCAAAGGAGCCGTATTGCAAAAACTAATTAATACTGCATTGGGATGAAACAATAAAAATAATGGCAGCCAAATTTGTTCCCAGAAAAAACCTGTTCCATACCCAAATTTAGTTACCAACAAGCCTCGATGCGGATGTTTTCCTTTCGGCATAATGGCGATGATTTCAGGATGTTTCGCCTGCAATTCCTGCGAAAGTCCAAACGCAAACTTCTGAACACCTGTTGCCTGCTGACAAAGGAACTTACCATTAATATATACTCGCGGATTTGTTGCCACCTATTTCTTCTTCTTTTCGTAGGCACAAAGTTATGGGTTTTTGCGGAAGTTCAGACCAAAACTTTAAAAAAAATGTAGAAAAGGCATTTTTATTCACAACTTATGGTCAGTAATTTCCGTTTTAATGCTTCATGTTGCTTCAATTAATTTCGTATTTTTGCAGAACAAATAGTATTTCATGGGAAAGATATTTCATAAAAGAAGTTGGTATGTATTCCTTTTGCTCTCTCTCTTTGTTTCGTGCAAAACATCGAAACCCACGAAACATGCCCATCACACAGAAGTAAAGGTTGACAACAGTTTCTATTCTACCTATTCGAACAAATTAGGTGTAAAACTTTCGGGCAATGAAGATAAAGTCCTCATCAAATGTTTGGCAGGATGGTTGGGCACGCCTTACAAATATGCCGGAGAAAGCAAACAAGGCACTGATTGTTCAGGCATGGTGTTTTCGGTTTATAAAGAAGTTTATGGTGTTGGTTTATATCGCAGTGCCCTTGACCAAGTGAAGAATGTGAAACAAATAAATAAGAAAGACCTTAGTGCTGGCGATTTAGTCTTTTTCATCACATCTGGAAATGCGGTTTCGCATGTAGGAATTTACATTGGGGACAATAAATTTATACATGCTTCAACCAAACGAGGAGTGGTGATCAACAGCCTAGAGGAAGACTATTATCAAAAACATTTCTTTACCTGTGGCAAAGTGATAATGAAGCACGAAAAATGATGCGCAGAGCGATGTTGATGCAACAAAGTAAGGTCAGTTTGCCATGCACTTTCAGGAAATAATTTTACATAAATATAAAAAATACGCTCAATGTTTAAAGTTTTCTCTATATTTGCACCTCAATAATCATAAATAAAACAATTATCATGTCGAAAACTCGTATTGGAATTATTCTGTTGGCACTTGCTTTAATGGCGATGACGGTTGACAAACCCGCTTATCAAATCTATAATGTAAAAGGTAAAAAAACTACTTACGACAAAATGTTGAAAGACATTTTGAGCTGTGAAGTGGTTTTGTTTGGCGAATCCCACGACAACCCTATCTCGCATTGGTTGGAACTTCAGGTGGCGAAAGATTTATTCAAATTGAAAAAACAAGATTTGGTGTTGGGTGCCGAGATGTTCGAAACCGACAATCAAGGTGCGTTGGATAAATATCTGAAAGGAGAAATAATTCAGGATACATTGAAGAAACAAGCGCGTCTGTGGCCCAATTACACCACCGACTATAAGCCTTTAGTGGATTTGGCAAAGAACACCAATCTGAAATTCGTTGCAACGAACATTCCTCGCAAATATGCTTCTTTAGTTATGAAAGAGGGTTTCGATGCGCTGAATGCGTTATCCGCTGACGAAAAGAAACTTATGGCTCCCTTGCCGATTGATTTCGATGCGGAACTTTCGCAATACAAAAAGATGCTCGACATGGTTGGACCCGGACATTCTTCTCCAAATCTGCCAAAAGCGCAAGCCATAAAAGATGCTACGATGGCTAGTTTCATTCAGGCAAACTACACGGAGGGCAAATTATTTTTACATTTCAACGGCTCCTATCATTCTGATTTCTTCGAAGGCATTATGTGGTATCTGAAAAAGAAAAATCCCGATATGCGTATTTTGACGATTTCAACTGTGGAACAAGACGACATCGGTAAGTTGTCCACGGATAATATAATGGCTGCAGATTATATCATTTGTGTGCCTGAAGATATGACCAAAACCTATTAATCTTGATTCGAGCCTACGTAACCGTACTCCTCTTTTTCTCCCAAATTTTCCTTTTTGCTCAAACAAAGGAACAAATAGGCTACTGCACTTTCTATGCCGATAAATTTCAAGGGCATCATACGGCAAACGGCGAATTGTATAACAAAGAAGCCCTGACAGCTGCCCATCGCTCGCTTCCATTTAACACCATGGTGGAGGTTACTAATTTGCGTAACAACAAAAAAGTTGTCGTCAGAATCAACGACCGCGGACCTGTTTCCCACAATCGTTTGCTTGATGTGTCGAAAGCCGCGGCTATTGCTTTGGATATGGTTTCTTACGGGGTGCAAAAGGTTAGCATCAAAGTGCAAGACGCGCAAGCACCCATGCCGCGCTACGACACTATCGTAAAACCTATCATTGTAAACAAACCCATTCCTTCAACGAAACCGCTTGCCACCAACACCCTCCCTGTGGCAAATCATCAGATATATACCAAAGATTTGAAAGCTGCAGACATGCATGGCTACGGAGTGCAATTGGGCTATTACAAAAGCAAAAGCAATTGCGTTGCCGCCATAGCTTCTTATGAAACAAAATATAAAGCCACAGGATACTTCTTTGTGGAACAGAAAACGCAAGGCACCTATTATCGCCTTATATTGGGAAATTTCGATAGCAAACAGCAAGCAGATGCCCTGAAGGCAAGCATAGCGAAGGATATATCGGGGTGTTTTGTGGTGGAGTGGGGAAAGCTGTGACAAAGATCCAAATTCCAAGCTCCAAATACCAAATACCAAGGAGAGGCAGCGGTATAATTGGATTGGGAAGCCTATGAAGTAGAAAACAATTTGTATTTCTTATACCATTACATCCTATGTTTTAGTCCTAACTCTATCGGTATTAGAACAAAATCATTGTGTTTGCCATCTTGGATTTTGGAGCTTGGTATTTGGATCTTGGGTCTTTAAGCATGAGGCTTAGCCCCCCATGAGTTCCCCCACCAACTTCGGCAGCGCTATTCCCGCTTTCTCTTTTATCACCATAAGGTTATAGAAGTGTTGCACGTTAGTGGCGTTGGGGTCAATGTAATATTTGGGCGCGTGGCGGGGGGCGTAGTTGATTAATCCTGCGGCGGGATATACATTGAGGGAGGTGCCTATCACCAACAAGATGTCAGCAGTTTCGGTTAGCTTGGCAGCCACTTCGATGTTGGGCACAGCTTCGCCAAACCACACGATGTGGGGACGCAGTTGAGAGCCTTTTTCGCAATGCTCGCCGAGGATCACATCATTGTAGCCTATGTCATAAATAAGTCTATCGTCCACAGTGCTGCGGACTTTGGTGAGCTCGCCATGCAGATGCAGTATTCGGGAAGAGCCGGCGCGTTCATGCAAATCATCCACGTTTTGGGTGATGATGTGTACCTTGAATTTTTCTTCCAATTGTGCCAAGGCAAGGTGTCCTGCATTGGGCTGCACGGTGCCAAGTTGCCGACGTCGTTGATTGTAGAAGTCGAGCACCAAGCGTGGATTGCGTTGCCAAGCATCGAAGGTGGCTACGTCTTCGATGCGATATTCTTCCCACAGCCCGTCGCTGTCGCGGAAGGTGCGGATGCCGCTTTCGGCGCTGATGCCGGCGCCCGTGAGGATGATGATTGTTTTCATGTTGTCAGTTCGTAGTTCATAGTTTATAGTTCAGAGTTCGCTAATCACTTATCACTATTTTCCTCGTTTCAATTTGTTTATCATCTATTATTATTATCTTTAGAAAATAAAGTCCATTGCTGAGTTGATTGCGGTGGAGGGTGATTTGATTGCAATCGGTGTAATGGTTTTGTAGGAGGAGTTTGCCTTGGATGTCGTAAAGGGAAAGGGCAATGTTGGGGTGGGTTTTGTCAAAGGAGATTTGGGTGGAGAGGGAGAAGGGATTGGGGGAGATGGAAATATTTAACTCATAGGGGAACTCTTTCACTGCGAAATCATTTTGGATAAATTTTGCAATGTAAATGTCTTCGTAACCATTATCTGTCAAAATAATAGAATCAAATTGAATAGTGGGGCTCAAAAAATCTCCCATTAAGTAAATGTTGCCAGATGCATCGTGGATAATGAAATTCCCATCGACACCACCTATAATTGAATCTTCCTGTAAGCTATGAATACTATTTGCCCATAGAACATTCCCATTAGGGCTGTATTTTACAATAAAAACTTTGGGAACAACTGGATTAATTTGAAAATTAGTATCAAATAATGTTATGGACCCAAATTTAATAGTATCATAACGAAAAGTTCCGGTTATATAAGCATTTCCGACAGCATCTGCCATCACACAATTTGCAACAGCATTATCTTTACTTCCCGTACTACTTCTTGCCCAAAGCACATTCCCATTTTCATCATATTTAGTAATAAAGACATTGCCTTTTATAGTATCGTTATTAATCAATAAATAGGAATCAAAATACAAGTTCCGGCTTTTAAACATGCCTGCAATAAAAATATTACCAGTATAATCTGTTGTTACTGACATGCCCCAATCATCAGATAATCCTCCATATCCTTTTACCCAAAGCACATTTCCATTTTGGTCGTATTTTGCTAAAAAAATATCACTATTAACCGAACTATTTACTAAAGTATAAGAATCAAAGTTTATGCTCTGACTATTAAATGATCCAGTTAGCTCAATATTCTCAGCTAGATCAACAGCAATTGAAAATACTTGATCATAATTTGTTCCTGCTGCGCTTTTTGCCCATATTACATTTCCGTTGGGATCGTACTTTGTTAGAAATATATCATTTCCACCAATATTAGTTAATGTATAAGTTCCAAAAGTAATGGTTGGGCTGCTAAAGATACCAGCCATATAAAAATTCCCAGAAGTATCTATAGCGACAGAAGTTGCATTATCTGCCCATGTTCCAGCTACACTTTTTGCCCACAAAATATTGCCATCGTAATCATATTTTGCAATATAAATATTAGTATACCAACATGCATTGGGGGGATTCGCTGAATTCGTCAATATTAAGCCGTCAAAGGAAATTGTATGGCTTAAAAAATTGCCTACAATATATGCATTCCCAAAACGATCTGTGCAAACTGATCCAACCTTATCAGGGCATGTTCCTCCAGATCCTTTTGCCCAAAGAAAATTTCCATTAGCATCGTATTTAACAAGATAATTATCAAATTCCCCTGCATTAATTATTGTATCAGTTCCAAAAATCATTATAGGAC